>NZ_CAUWGY010000007.1:0-62227 GCF_963558415.1 uncultured Ruthenibacterium sp.
CATGTTTTGACCACCTTCCAATGTCACTTTGATTCGAAGCGGAGCAAAGGATCGAGCCGCACCTCCGCTTTTTCGAAGCGCGGCGGGAGTGAGACCATGGAAGCGGGTAAAGGCCTTGGTAAAACTGTCCGGCGAGTCGTAGCCAAACTCCAGTGCAATATCAATGATTTTCCGGTCCGTCGTGAGGACCTCCAGCCCGGCGGCGGAAAGCCGGCGCTGTCGAATATAATCGGCCACCGTCATACCACACAACATGGAAAATCCCTTTTGAAAGTAAAAAGGGGACAGCGCTGCCTGCTGTGCGATATCACAGATGGCCAGTTCCTCCCGGAGATTGTTCTCGATATACTGAATTGCTTGATGGATGCTTTCTACCCAGTCCATTGATCACACCCTCCTTTCAAACTCAGCATACTCTTAATCGCCAGATGCCGCCCGATTTTTTGTGCTCATATTTGTCCGGTGGTATTTTAGTATCAGAAAAACGATTTGTGCTTTTTTGTCAAACAGACCCCAACGATTGCGGCAATCAAGACAATGGGGGCCAATCTGACAAATAACCATTCCAATGCGTGAAAAACTGTTCCCGCGACAGCAATTTCCGGATTGCCATAATCCCAAGTTAAGTAGGGACTATTTATTAAGATTAAGACCGCAGAAACAGTCACTATGATTACGCATAATGAAATCAGAAGCCAATGGAGAATCGCTTTTTGCATGCTCTTCCTTTGAGCAAACTGCAAGTTCAGGATTTCCAGCTTTTCGGCGATTACTTTTATTGTATCAGCTTCCGACTCAGTTACAGTCTCTCCAAGTAACGTACTCACAGGTGTGTCAAGCACTTCCGACAAGGTGATTAATAGATCAGAATCCGGAACCGACAATCCGGTTTCATTTAGTTATGAATATTCGCCGGCCCTCAATTAATTTTGCCGATGAAGAGGTAGAAGATTTCGACCTCCTGTTGGCGGCCGTCGTCCTCGCTCTTTTCCGCCTCATGCACGTCAATTTCCTCAATCAGCGTGTTCACGAGTTCGCGGTCACTTCCGCTTGTTCGCTCTGGTACTTTGCCGACAGCATCGTGAAATTGTATTCCGTAATGCGTCCCACCACCCAGTCCTCATACATCCGGGTAAACAGGGAATCGACCTCGGTTTTCTGCTTCTCGGCCCTGTTTAGTTCTGCGGTCGTCTTCGTCGCGGCAGCCTTTCCTCTATCATGGCGTTCAGCAGCCGTTTCAAAAGCTGTTCCTCATTGCGCTGTACCAGCCCTGACCAGTAATTGCAGATGGGACAGCACATAGGCGTACAGAACATCCTAGCGGATGTAGTGCATGGAGCACTGGTGAATCCCCTTGGGATAGCTGATTTTATTCCACGATTTCGGCATCCCCGCCATTGTTCTCATCAGAACCGCCGCCGGGAATGACGGTATTACCGGGTAATCCAGCAGCACCGCCCTCCGGAGGAGTCTCGAGCTGAGGCGGCTGCGGCACCGGGTCAGGCTGGGGTGCAGGAGTGGGGTCAGGAGCCGGCGCCGGGGTGGGCTGAGTGGGTGCAGGCGGAGTCGTGTTTCCGCCGCTGGATGTGTTGCCGCCCGTAGCGGTCGTGACATTTTTTGAACTGCCTTTATTGGAATAATTGTTATTGGAAGTACTGCCCGTTGCAGCTTGTTTGACCGCTGCCTCTTTGACAACCACCTTGACCGTGGTCTCTGCGCTGGACGCGCCGAACCCCGCTGCCTTGATGGTGATTTCACACTCGCCCGCGCTAACTGCCGTCACCGTACCGTCTGCGCCGACCGTGGCGACCGCCTTGTCGTTCGTTTCATACGTGAGCGTCGCGCCCGTTGCCGTTTCCGGCAGTATGACCGCACCCAATTCGGCGGTCTCTATATCTCCAATTTGCAATTCCAGCGTTTCGAGTGCGTCAACGCCCGTGACCGAAACGCCCACCGTGACCCGGCAGCTCGCCGTCAGCTTGCCGTCCTCGCTCGCGGCGGTGATTTCCGCTTCGCCGGGAGCTACTGCGGTCACCGCACCCTCTGCGTCCACTATGGCGACGGCCTCGTCGCTGCTCGTCCAAACAAGCGCCAGCTTTGAGGCGGCTTCGGCCACCGCGTCCTCGGCGGCATCCTCTCCGGCGGCATACTCCACCGTCAGTACCTCGTTCGCGCCAACTTCCAGCTCCACGCTCTCCGGCAGCGTGATACTTGTGATTTGAACGCCGCAAGCGGTAAAGCAGAGCGCAAAGGCCACTGCCATTATCGCCGCAACACATTTTTTCGATTTCATAACGAATAACTCACATCCAATATTTAATAGAACTACCAGCATTATAGCACGTCCAGATGAAATAGCAAGAATTTCGTGTGTATACGCACGATTTCTTAGTTGAGGGACGGGTATCCTTTTCGTGTATGAATGCACGAAAGGGGGCGCAGTATGAATCTGCAAACCGCGATTCAGCTTAGGATTCTGGAACTGATAAAAGAACGGAAATGGTCTGTCAATAAACTGGCTGAGCGTTCCGGGATTGCACCAAGCAGTTTGAAGCGGACGGTCAAACCGTATGCGACCATAAAGAACACTTCCACCGAAACCATACAAAAAATCTGCTATGGTCTTGAAATTCCATTCAAGGAATTTTGGAACAGCGAATTGTTTGATGACCTTGACTATGAAGAATGACGGGGCGAAAATCGCCCCGTCATTTTATGTTCCATACTGTGTGTCAATGTAGTATCTAAGGTCAACCAGATACACATTCGCGCCTTGGAAAACGGTTTGTTTTGAGCAAAAGTCAGCGTGGGCTTACTTGTAGTTTCTGTTGCTATGTGAAACTCCCTGTTCCCATTTTGAGATGGTTTGACGTACCACGTTCAGCTTTAGGGCAAGCTCTTGTTGGGAAAGTCCCTTGGATTTTCGGATTGTCTTTATGTTTTCGCTTAACATAGGGGATAACTCCTTTCACTCAGGTCTTACCGCCATTGTAAGCAGAATGATTCGTTGCTACAAGCAACGCAAATTAACACGACTTATTTCAGCAATTCTCTTTGTAAATCGCGCAAGTACAGTTGCTGCTGCCGTTTCAAATATCTAGGAACAAAGGGGTGCATCCACCAGCGTTTGGCAGTGACGGTCTCGGTGCATGTCAGTCGAGTACCGCCATCTACAGAGGAAAATTTTCCTTCCCAAATACCACACATGTTTTCATTCTCCATCGTAAATGCCCAAAAGTAGGGTGGCTTCCAGTCCGTAATGGAAAAGTAGGTGGCATAACCAGTCTTGGTATATTCCACAAAGTGAATTTTGTCCACGATCACTACTTTTGCGAGATCGCTGCGCCAGTCAACGTGTTTCAAATCGGTCACTACATGCCATACTTGTTCGATTGGCTGGGAAAAAGAAACCGTTGTCTTTGAAACCGCCATACACTCACTCCTTTGTGGGCTTTTTGTTCAGTTTCAGACAAATGCCACGGCGATTCGCGGCATCCTTTAAAAGTTCTACGGCTGCAAGAGCACGTTCTTTTGCTGGCTGCTGTATTGATTCCGCCCGATTTCCAAGATCAGCCATTACGGCGCGCAAATCTTCCAGTGGCAAAAGATAAACCGCAGTGATGAAAAATGTTTTGCGGCGGCCATCGTTGTATCGCCCCAAAAGCTCTTCCAAAATGAATCGTTTTTCCTGCAGCAAAGCCAGATACGTCTCAAGTCCCATGTATTTTGCCAATGCAATATCCTGTGTACGATTCCGATGGGGGATAAAGGAATCTACGTTGTCAAATCCTTCGTAATGGGAGCAAGGATACTCCGAACACTCCCAGCAGAACGGTATGCCGCCATGGTCTATGGAACACCGGGCGATAACACAACTTTGATTTCCTGGTCCGCCGCCACAGCCGGGACAATAACCGCCCAAATGCATGCTGCACAAAGCGCAATTCAGCCCGCATAGAGAAAAACGCGGTTCCTCCCGGGTAAAACCTTTCATTGCATTCTCTCCTTTTGCTACGGCGTATTGAAAAGCTCCCGCAGCATGAAATATTCCGTCTCTCGGATGTGTTTTGCGATGTTACTCAGCCTTTCGAATCGGATGGCGAATGACGGTTTTCAATCGTTCCGGTTTGCAGCGGCGTACATCGCTTAAGTAAATTTCATGGTGGAACCGATTGGGCCCAAAGTCCGAAGCATAGCCTTGAGCCTTGGCGTATTTTGTCATCGCGGCTACTGTGGCAGGTTCATCATCGTAAGGTCCCAGGTGCATACACTGAACGCACAATCCTTCTTCCCAGGAAAAGAATTTTACAGGGGAAAAATCCTGCTGCTTCTTTTTCGTAGCTTCCTGAATGGCCCAGTCAAAGGCCCCTTTTGTGACGAACTCGGGCAAACGAATGAGCGAAATCCATTGAAAGTCCTGTTTGCGTGTATAGTCCACACCCTGAATTCCGTTTTGCCACCATAGGCCTTCCAGTGGCGGTACCACATAGTCAAAATAGCCGTCCAACTGATGTTTGCCGAGCTTGCTCATCTTGATAGTGAATGCTACGGCGTAAAGCAGCCCCAGCGCCTGCTTGTAAGACCCGTTTTCCTCGTTTGGGTCGCCCTGCCCCTGTACTGCCAAAAAATTCATGGCAGGTACGGTAACAATACCGGGCGCTTTGGACGGCAAATAGAATTCCTTATACTCTTTTTTATAATCAAAAGACATGTTCTGCGCCTCCCTTTCTTTGGCGGGTGGTTTTTCAGTGCTTCACAAGTGATGCGAACCAGTGTGGTCATCCTCTCTTGGTCATCTACATCTTCTATAAGAAAGGAATCCTTAGCCCCTTCATAGGGCGGGGCTTTGGGAAGATCGGGAAACGCCGCTTGTCCCTGCAAAGTGATTTTTACGAAAAACTGGTCATCACAAATAACGCCGAAAAACAGATCGTCGCAATAAAGACCGTATTCGCCGAACATTTTTCTACTGCGAATGTTTCCGGCCGCTCGCAGTTGCTCGACTACATAGTTTACAAAATTCGGATGAGATGCCATGTTAATTACTCCCTTGGTAGCGGTCGGCCAATGTTTTTATCAAAATACTCAGCCGCTTGCGAAGCTCTTTTGGTTCTAAAAGTTCCGCCTTATCTCCAAAAGTCAAGACCCAACTGAGCACGCTGTCCGCATCTGGAAAGCCACCGACAAAGCGCAGTCTTCCGTCCGGCTCTACAGTAAAACGGTCTGCGCCATACTCCTCTATCAGCCGCCAGCGGCAAGCAGGATCAAAAAGAACGGTGACCTGATATCTAGTTGGAAAAATGTTCTCCGGCTCCAAGTTGGGAAACGGTGCGGATCGGGGCTCAAAAGGAGCCTCACAGGTGAGTTCGGTCATGCGGCCTAGTTTAAAAAGACGGAAGTCCTTGCGCATTTGACACCAGCTCCATACATACCAGGTGGACCAGTGGAATACCAGGTAGTATGGCTCTACGATTCGTACCGATTCTCCTTTGGGAGAGTAATAGGTGAAGCGGATGGTGTAGTGTTGCTCAATGGCCTTTTGAATCAGTTCGATTTTCGGCGGCAAGCTGTTCTTATACCAAGAGGAGAGATCGATCAGCATGTGCGCATTGCCGGGAACAAGTCCGCCTGTTCCTGCCGAGAGCTTTTCCATCAATTGCACATAACGACGAGTGCCACTGATGCTATCCAGGCTACGCAGACCTGCTAAAATAGCTTGCATTTCTGGGGCGGTAAGTAAAGTGCGATCCACCCGATACCCCTCCATAATGGAAATTCCACCACCCGCGCCTTGGACAGTGGAGAGGGGAATTCCTGCTTTACACAGAGATTCAATATCCCGCTGGATGGTCCGACGAGATACCTCAAATTGCTCGGCCAGTTCCGGAGCGGTGACCTTTTCTCGCTGGAGCAAGATAGATAGAATTCCGATAAGCCGCTCCATTTTCATAAGATGCACACCTTTCCGCCTTTTCTGTATTATAGCATAGGAATATGACAACTGTCTGTCATGTTTAATGTGCGCCGTTGATATAAAAAGAATCAATCCTCCATTTCGTAAGGCCAAGTTCTTATACCGCTAAATTCGTAAATGTCAGTATACCCCAAGTGCGCAAGTATGGTACAGGCAGCTTTACTGCGGTTGCCGCTTTGACAGTAAACCAAAACGGTGGAATCCTTTTCGGGAATGATTTCGGCAGCAGTATTCGCATCGATGGTTCTCATTGGCAACAGAATAGCGCCGGGAATATGTCCGCTATCGTATTCATTTTGCTCGCGCACATCTAGAATGATAACTTCTTCAGTGTCCATCATTTCTTTCGCTTGTTTTTGCGTGATTTGTTGATAGGAATCATTGCGTTGATTTCCGTGGCAGCTCGTAATAAAGAGTAAAGAGAGTATCAAAAGCAGTATGCGCCTCATTTTTATACCTCCTAAAATCGACAATCTTTCTATTCTTCCATAAAAAGTTGCTCAATGATGAGAAATTTGCCTGCAACGTTATGACAAAGCGGATGCTTTCTCCGCTAGTATGCATAGGGTGCTGACATCTAAACGATAAAGGGCCAAAATTGCAATCGAGAAAAGTACAAAAGGGTGTCTGATTTCGATGGAACAGGCCTTAGTTTAGTGGTTGCAAAAAAATTTGCTCTGTGGGGAAAGGGTAATCAGAATCCTGCGTTTTCAGTGCCCTTTATGAGTGGAAAATTTATCGTAAGATATTCTTAGGGTTTTCTCAATGTGGATTTAGAACAATGGCTCACTATTTTCGGATATAATAAAAATGAAAACAATGAACCAGTGTTTTTTAGGAGAATGTATATGGACGCTATTACAGTTTTTCAGACATTATTTCGTTGGGGAATGCTTGCTTTTGTCGGTGGACTTGCGGTCCTTTTTGTTTTAAGCTGGATTTATCGAATTTATAAAAAGGCTTTTCACGGAAAAATATTGTTTACAAAAATGCAGATTATCTGTGCAGGTCTGCTGTGTTGCTGGTTCATTCTGGTTTTTTGCCTCACTTCACTAAGTCGTGGTTCAAATTTCACGGGTTCGTTCAATGTCGATTTTTTGAGCGGCTATATCAGCGCATGGAACAACTGGTCAATCAGCGAATTGCAACTAATCATCTTTAATATGCTTATGTTTGCCCCGCTCGGATTTTTATTGCCCCTTTTATGGAAAAAAGCGGAGAAGTTCTGGGTGACATTGGCCGTTTCATTCGGCGTAACGGCGTTGATTGAGTTGTTTCAGCTTTTTACGGGAACCGGAATTTTTGAACTGGACGATTTGTTCCATAACCTCATTGGAAGTCTCTTTGGATATTTTTGCATTATGGCTGTCCTCACGTCGATTTATGAAAAAAATATACGCTTTGCACCAACCGCAAAAGCTTTGATGATTCCCTGTGTGCTTGGCCTGACGCTTGGCGTAGTCTTTTATATTTATGACAGTCAGCCTTATGGCAATATGAGCATCCTGCCTGCGGTAAGACAGGATGTGTCCGCAGTTCATATGGTGACCGAGTTAAAATTTTCTGAAAAGGATGAGACGGCTGCTGTTTACAAAAACCGATTTGCTGAGAACCATGACTACCTTGAAAACATCAAATCGGCGCTTGCAACTTTGGAAAATTTGACGTTCTCCAATTTGACTCGTCGTGAAGATGAAAATTTGGGGTATCTTGGAACGGATGCCAATGGTACCGATTTTCAAATGATGTTTTTCTTTCGGACAGGCGAATGGAGTTATACCACATTTTCGGAAACGACCGCTCAGATTACGCAGGAAATGGCGCAGCGGTTGAGAGAACGTTATGAAACCTGGATGCAAGAGATGAAACTGCTCCCGGAGAATGCGAATTTTTCCGTCCAGAATGGCGATACTCTTCGGTGGGACATTCCTTTAGAACAGGATATTTCATCAGGATGCGAAGCATTTCAAAAAGGCTCCGTTATGATACAGTTTGATCAATCCGGTGCTCTGGCAAACTTTTTTTATCAAATCACATGGAACGAGTATGTGAAAACGGAAAAGATGATTTCCGAAAATCAGGCTTATATGCAAGTAGAAAGCGGCAATTTTAAACAATATGTTCCTTTCCAATCAGGAGATATACTTTATATAAATCAATGTAAGCTCAATTATCTTTATGATACCAAGGGATTTTATCAACCGGTCTATGAGTTTCGCGGATACATCAATAGCAGCGAAAATTTGTGGGTCGGTCAGATTCCGGCTCTTGCTCACGAGGGCTGATGGAAAGAAAATGTGTTTCATATAGAAACGTTACCAACGCTCTAAAGAAACCGACAAAGATAACATCTGTTCTATCCTACGACTTTGAAAAATTAATCAAAAGTTCATAATTTCTGAAGCAAAAATAAAGGTTGATAGGTTACATTAAAGCAACAAGATATTCATCGCTTTTGTCCTCAAAAATACAGAAAAGGCGGAGATGATATGGAATATATTTTGCAAACAGATAATCTATCAAAAGTCTATGGATCAAAAACCGTTCTGGATCATGTGAGCATTCATGTGCCGAAAAAGTCGATCTATGGCCTGGTGGGAAAAAACGGAGCCGGAAAAACCACGCTTATGCGTATTGTTTGCGGATTAACGCAGCAAAGTCAAGGTAGTTATACTTTGTTGGGAAAGACAAATGATGATGCGGTACGGAAAAATATGGGGATGCTGATCGAAAAACCGGGCATCTATGAGCATATGACAGCATTAGAAAATTTGAACTATTTTTCTCTTCTGTTTAGTATCCAACCTCAGGATCATCACAAAATACTGGAAATGGTCGGACTGCAAAACGCCGGAAAAAAGAAAGCGAGTCAGTTCTCTCTGGGGATGAAGCAGCGGTTGGGCATTGCCATCTCTTTGCTGGGAAATCCCGATTTTCTGATTCTCGATGAGCCAATCAATGGCCTTGACCCCGAAGGCGTATACGAGATGCGTAAAATGCTAGAAACACTGAATCGTGAACAAGGTACCACGATTATGATCGCCAGCCATATTCTGAGCGAGTTACATAAACTGGCAACGGATTATGCCATCATTGATAGCGGACATCTGATTGACGAGTTCAGTAAGGATACGCTGGAAAATGCTTGCAGCAGCGGCGTGCAGGTAACGGTCGAGCCGAAATATTTGCAGGAAGCAAAAACACTCATTGCATCCCGATATCCGGATGTTCCGTGTGAGATACTTTCCAAACAAAGCCTGCAACTGCATGAGAAGGTCAATCCGGCGGACCTTAACCAATTCCTGGTGGAAAACAAGGTGCGTGTGTGTGGTCTAAGAACAAATGATGAGGATATTGAGAGATTTTTTGTAGAAAAACTCTCTGGGGGACGAGCAGTATGAAAAATTTAATTCGCGGACATATCTATCAGTTGAAAAAAGACCGTTTCTTTTACGGATGCCTTGCTCTCAGTTGCGTTTCTCTGGTTGCATCAATCCGGCTTTCACTTTCCCTGGCATCTGCATCAAACCCTGTTATGGGGATAGAGGGGCTGTTTGATACATTTTTGGGCGGTGACATCGTCCTGTATGTCTTTATGCTGCTGACAGCGAATACGGTCGCAGAGGCCTATCGCTCCGGCGTGATGAAGAACATTGTGGGGCGAGGGATCAAGAAGAAACAATACTATCTCTCCATTGTTTTGACGGAGTCCGTCGCATATGTGTTGGTAATGCTGATCGGCGGCATTGTCATGGGTGTTCTTGCGGGCAGCAGATTTGGAATGGGGGCAATTGCTTATCCTGTTTACTATGCTCTTGCCGTAATAGCACGTATCATTTTTGTGATGGCGCATATCAGCTTTGCACTTACCATGACGGTTTACACCAGGAATGCAATTGCAGGCGTTGTTTTTGGCATTGTAATTCCGAATATCCCCAAAATTTTGGAAATGGTTTTGGGATTTTTGAAAATTCCTGTTGACCTCAACTTTATCAAAATCTCTACGTATATGCCATCTGTTTATGCGGCGTCGAATGATTTGTCGTCATTCTTGCCGTGCTTCGCTGTGTTGTGCGGATATCTGATTCTGTCTGTTTTGGTCGGTTTTAAGCTTTTGAAGCAGCAGGATATCAAGTGATTTGCGGTTAAATATCCGCTGTGGAAACTGAATAAACAACCAATGCCTCGGCCGAAAGACGGAGGCATTGGTTGTAAGAAAATGGATTTTCCCGCGGACTAACGAACGGCCCGCGGGACTGTTTTTTTGAACACATCGGCACACTGCCATGTTTTTATCTTCGTCTTTTATACAACAAAAAATCCCTCAGCCTAAGCTGAGGGATTTTGGTCCGAGTGACAGGATTCGAACCTGCGGCATCCTGCTCCCAAAGCAGGCGCGCTACCAACTGCGCTACACCCGGTTATTAAAATAATTGACTTGTTGGGATTCACCTTTTAAGCGAATATTTTGTAGCAAGAGTTCTGTCTTTAACGGTGATTTCCCAATGGTTGCATTTTTCAATTGATTCCTTTTGGAAGTCTATAAACAATCAATCATTTACAACCCATCCAAAAACATATATCATTATACGTCAACACTTTCTATTAAGTCAAGAAAAAACTTGACGAAACTACGACTACGCCGTACAATAGCATCATTGAATGTTACTTTATAGTAAGGGACAGGTGTGAGCAATGAATAACCGCGACAAGACCATGGACCAAATCATTGCCCTTTGCAAAAATAGGGGCTTTGTCTTTCCCGGAAGCGAGATCTACGGAGGACTTGCCAACTCTTGGGACTACGGACCTTTGGGAGTAGAATTTAAAAACAATGTCAAAAAGGCCTGGCTGAAGAAATTTGTACAGGAATCACCTTACAATGTAGGTCTGGATGCGGCCATTATCATGAATCCTCAGACTTGGGTAACTACCGGCCATGTGGCTGGTTTTTCGGATCCTTTGCTGGATTGTAAAAGCTGCAAAGCGCGTCATCGTGCAGATAAGCTGATTGGCGGTGTTCATCCAGAAGTCAATGTGGACGCGATGAGCTTTGATGAGATGGATGCGTTCATTGCCGAGCATGACGATGTAGTTTGTCCGATATGCGGAAAGCACGATTTTACTCCGATCCGCAAGTTCAATTTGATGTTTAAAACAGCTATTGGCGTGACGGAGGATTCTTCCTCTACTTGCTATTTGCGGCCGGAAACTGCGCAGGGAATCTTTGTTAACTTTGCCAACATCCAGCGCAGTACACGTAAAAAATTACCCTTTGGCGTTTGCCAGGTGGGTAAGGCATTCCGTAATGAGATCACTCCGGGCAATTTTACCTTCCGTACTCGTGAATTTGAGCAGATGGAATGTGAATTCTTCTGTAAGCCTGGCACAGATCTGGAATGGTTTGCTTATTGGAAAGATTATTGCAAGAATTGGTTGCTGAGCTTGGGCATTAAAGAGGAGAATTTGCGTCTGCGAGATCATGAACCTGCAGAGTTGGCATTTTATTCTCGTGCTACGACAGACATTGAATATGCTTTCCCGTTCACAGATTGGGGTGAGTTGTGGGGGATTGCGGATCGTACGGATTATGATCTGGGCCGTCATCAGCAGGCTTCGGGTAAGAGTCTGGAGTATTTTGATCCTGAGACCAATGAGCGTTATATCCCCTATGTTATTGAACCTTCTTTGGGTGCGGATCGCGTCGCTTTGGCCTTCCTGTGCGAGGCGTATGATGAGGAGCATTTGACGGACGCCAAGGGCAAAGAGGATGTGCGTGTAGTATTGCGCCTGCATCCATATCTGGCACCTTTTAAAGCGGCGGTTTTGCCTCTGTCCAAGAAGTTGACTGATAAGGCCATGGAAATCCGTAATGAGCTGTCCAAATACTTTATGGTAGACTATGATGAGACAGGTTCTATCGGTAAGCGTTATCGTCGGCAGGATGAAATTGGAACACCGCTGTGCATCACTGTGGACTTTGAAACGGTGGGTGACGCAGAGAAAAAAGCGGATAACTGCGTGACGGTGCGTGATCGAGATACGATGGAGCAGGTTCGTATCCCTATCAGTGAGCTGAAATCTTATATTGAGAAAAAAGTGGAATTTTAAAAAACACAGGCCGGAAAGTAAGTTTTCCGGCCTGTGCTTTTTTTCTATGTCACCGCAGGAATTGTTTCCTGCGGTTTTTTAATGGGAGGACGCTGCGACCCGATAGCTCACCGAAACGTGAACTACACGGCTGACTGGCTGCCAAATTAATAAAGCAATGCCATAGTCCACCATACTATGCACGACGGTACCGACTCCTACAAGGCCAAGTACTGTGGAGACAAAGCCTCCATCCATGGTAGCACCACCGAACCAGAATAAAGTCACCACTACCGCTTCCAACGCACCATGTATAATTCCAAGGACAAGGCCGAACAGTCCAATTCGAACTGGGGAGGTCATGATTTGAGGTTGTTTGGCTAACCAATATGAACCAATCAATACAAAGACAATCTGTGAGGCGGCTCTCAGTACAACCACCGGTGCAAATCCGGCAAGAAGAAAGCCAAGTGTGGTGCCCAACTCTACAGCAGCAGCTACTGTGGGAGAGATAAATAGAGCCAAGAACAATGCCACATGACTTGCAAGAGTAAAACTCATGGGGCCTAATTGGATACGTACCGGTGAAATTAAGGGGACAAGGATGCCCACTGCGCACAGCAGAGCCGCGATGCACATTTTTTGAATTCGTTCGTTTGAATGCATTTTTTAGTTACTCCCTCTCTGATTGGATAAGTGTCTTGACACATATCATAACTGCATTTTTTTTAATCGTCAAGTAAATTCGAAAAAGTTCTTGACTTTTTTGAAAAAGGATGTATTATTGTATTAAGCTATTAATACAATAATACAAAAGGAGGCGAGGGGATGACGTGGAACATCCAGCCGGACCGACCAGTATATCTTCAGCTAATAGAACAACTGGAGTTGGCGTTGGTTACCGGCGAATACCCACCCGGTGCGCGGATGCCTGCAGTGCGGGAATTGGCAGCACAGGCGGGCGTCAACCCAAATACCATGCAAAGAGCGTTGCAGGAGCTAGAGATACGAGGCCTGGTTAATACGCAGCGTACGTCTGGTCGCACAGTTACGCAGGATGCGCAGATGCTTATAAAACTTCGAGAGAAAATGGCTCTGACACAGGTAGCCGCCTTTTGGGAAAATATGAAAAAGCTTGGTTTGTCGGGTGAGGAAATTGTCCAGATGATTCAGCGACAGGCGAAGGAGGAATGAAGAGATGGCTTATGCATTGGAATGTGAGGCTTTGAATAAACACTACGGTACCCGGGCGGCTTTGACAAATCTGACTGTTCATTTCCAACAGGGTCGGATCATTGGCTTGCTGGGACCCAATGGCTCTGGAAAGACGACCCTTTTGAAGTTGGCGGCAGGACTGTTGATGCCTACTGGTGGTGCAATTCGAGTGTATGGTCAGCAGCCCGGTGTAGCGACGAAGGGAATGACTGCTTACCTGCCAGATCGTTTGGCACTTCCATCTTATATGTACACAAGGGACGTAATGGCTTTTTATCAGGATTTCTTTATGGATTTTGACGCGGAAAAAGCCAAAAGTATGTTGGCGGATTTGGGAATAGGTGCTAAAGACAAAATTGGAGCTATGAGCAAAGGGACGCGAGAAAAGTTACAATTGGCGCTGACAATGAGCCGCGCAGCGCGTCTGTATCTTTTGGATGAACCCATTGGTGGAGTAGACCCCGCTGCTCGCGATTACATTTTAAATACAATCATCCGCAATTATAGTGAAGATGCCACGCTGATTTTGTCCACCCATTTAATTGGTGATATTGAAACGATTTTGGATGATGTAGTATTTTTGCAGAACGGTCAAATAAACTTGGTCCAAAGTGTGGACAGTGTGCGAGAGCAGTACGGAAAAAGTGTGGACGCAGTTTTCAGGGAGGTATTTCGATGCTGAGCAAATTGATTACGCATGAGGCCAAACGCATCGGGCGATTTTTGCTGCCAGTGTTTGGGGCGTTGCTGATTCTGACAGCACTTACTCGCGTGATGGAGGCAGTGTGCTTGGGATGGCAGGGGAGAGCGCCGTTGTGGCTTTCCATACCGACTGCCTTTTTATTGATAGGAACCCTTTTCTGTTCGATTTTCTTGACTGCTGCCTCATTTGGCCTTCCCGTTTTGCATTTTTATCGAATGTTAGGGCAAGAGGGCTATCTTTTGTTTTCTATCCCGGCTACCATTTCACAGCAAATTTGGTCGAAACTTTTGTCCGCTTGTGTATGGATGATTGCATCATTGGGTGTGTTTTTCGGTTGTCTTTGGGCGTTGGTTTTGCAACCCTTTGACATGATGGAACAAATAAAACTGGCAATGTTCTCTCAGTTGAATCAAAGCTGGATTGTTCTCTTTTTAATCATGTTAGTATTTTTGTTTATTTTGACTTTGGTCGGCAATTTCTTGTATGCGTATTCGTGTTGTGCTCTTGGGATGCAATTTGGCACAAATCGACTTCTTGCTACGCTGGTCCTCTATTTTGGAATTCCCGTTGTATTGCAGATCGTTGCTTTGATTGGAATTGTAATTACGGGTGCTATTTTAGCAGCTTGCGGTGTTTTTAGCACATTCGCCACAGCACAACCTGCTTCTCTGTGCGTTGCTTTTTTGGGGATTGTTACCATTGTCACAATACTTTGGGATGTGATATGCTATAAAATAACCTTATATCTTTTAAGTAAGCGTTTGAACTTGGTTTGAGGAAAGGAAGACTGAGCATGGAAACACGGCAGTATGTATGCCCTAAATGCGGCTGCACGAATTATGAAAGTGATCAATTTCAGGCTACAGGCGGTAATTTTGCAAAGTTGTTTGACATCCAAAACAAGAAATTTTATACAATAAGTTGTGCGCAATGTGGATATACCGAATTGTATAAAGCTGTAAACGACGAAGGTATGAATGTATTGGACTTTTTAATCGGTGGATAAACCCATAAACAGAACAGGACCTCATGGCGACTTACGGGTTGCCGTGGGGTTTTCTATGTTTTGAAGAAGTGAGAAAAATGAAACATTTTCGATACATTTGGACGTTATGCTTTTGATGAGAATGGAAAGGAGCATAATGTTATGAATCGCATTTTGATTGTGGAGGATGAGGTGGCTATTGCAAGACTCATTGAGATGAGTCTTGTACGTGCAGGCTATCAGTGCGAAATGGTGCATGATGGCCTGAAAGCCGCGGATAAAATTGAGCAGACGGATTATGATTTAGTACTTTTAGACATTATGCTTCCGGGTTTAGATGGATATGAGCTCTTAGAATATCTGCGTCCAATGGATACCTCTGTTATTTTTATTACGGCCAAGGGGACGCTGGGCGATCGTGTAAAGGGATTAAATTTGGGAGCAGATGATTATATCGTAAAGCCGTTTGAAGTGGAAGAGTTGGTAGCACGCGTGGAGAGTGTTCTGCGGCGTGCGGGAAAAGGTGGTGCGAAGCTGCAAGCCTTTGATGTCACGCTGGATACAATGGCGCGCACGGTGATGCAAGGGGGCATTGAAGTGGCACTTACTCCCCGCGAGTTTGATTTACTGGAGCAGTTGATGCGCAACCGGGGAGCGGCACTGTATCGGGATGTTTTGTTCAGTCGCGTGTGGGGGGGCGAGATGGACAGCGATACCCGCACATTGGATCTGCACATTCAGCGTTTGAGAAAAAAGTTGAATTGGCATCAAAAAATTAAAACGGTTTACAAAGTGGGCTATATGTTGGAAAAGGAGTGAACGCATGAAATTCGCGCAGAAATTGAGCTGCGCAATCGTTCTTTTGGTTGCGGCGTCATTTTCCGTAGGCGGATTTTTGCTTGTTTGGGCAAATTTTAATGATTCGCTAAATGAGGCTGAAGCGCAGGCGGAACGTTGGCATTTAATGCAATGCTATGCTTTGGAAAGCGATGTTTTGACACAAATGGCACAGGGCGTTGAAATTACGGATAAGGACATGCAAGAATCGGTTCAATCTTTGCCCAGTTATGAAAGCGAATATCTGGCCTCTAACTTTTTTATTCGTCTGTTGAGCGAGGATAAGCAAATTTATTCTGAGCTGGACCAGACGCAGGAAACCTGGTTCCCCCTTAAGGGTGGAGACAGTTCTTATGAATTGCAAAAAGAGAACGGACAGGTGTTCGTCCTTTTGCAAAATGAAATCAATACCCCAACAAGAACGTACTATTTGCAGAGCGTCAGCGACATCTCTGGAGTATTCTCTGCTCGGAATCGGCAACTTTGGCGACTGTGGCAAATGGAGGCGGTAACGCTGATATTGTGCTCTGGAGCGGCTGTTTTTTTCAGCAATCGAATGACGAGACCGTTGCGGGCACTGAGTGAAGCAAGTACGCGTATTGCACAAGGAGAATATAGTGCGCGCACAGGGGTGAGCACGGCGGATGAGATTGGCCAGGTGAGTCGAAACTTCGATGCAATGGCACAAGCAGTGCAGCAGAATGTGGACGAACTTGAAATGTCGGTACGCCAGCGAGAAGACTTTATGGGGGCCTTTTCTCATGAATTAAAAACGCCCATGACTGCCATTATCGGATATGCGGATACCTTGCGGAGTATGCAGGTCAGCCCGGAGCAACAACGGATGGCTGCGGATTATATTTTTTCGGAAGCCAAACGTGTAGAGTCTTTGAGTCGTAAGCTGTTGACGCTTTTAGGACTCTCTGAACAGACACCGGAATTGCATGAGGTTGTTTTGCAACAGGTGTTTCGTTCGGCATATGTTTCGCTTTTCCCAATAAGTGGGAGAATTAAGCTTTGTTTCCAAAAATCGGATGGTGTGATCGTGCGGGCAGATCCGGATTTGCTCACGGATCTTGTGTACAATTTGGTACACAATGCGCTGAAAGCGGAACCTAAGGATGGCCGGGTATATGCACTTTGGAAGGAAGAGGGAAACAAGGTGCGTATTACGGTGGTGGATAGAGGATGCGGTATTCCGGCCGACCAAATAAAACGAATCACGGAACCATTTTACATGGTAGATAAATCTCGTTCACGCAATCAAGGTGGCAGCGGAATGGGTCTTGCACTATGCAACGAAATTGCCCGTTTGCATGGGACAAAGCTTTATTTTGAAAGCGTAGAGGGAAAAGGAACAAAGGTAAGCTTTTTGCTTGACCGTGTCGATGTAAAAGAGGAGAGCGGGTAATGAAAAGAAAAAGTTGGACCAAACGACATCCTCGATGTGCGATACTTGCCACGGGCATTTTGGCGTTTGTCATTAGTGCGCTGCCGTTGCTTATTTTGCACTTGGCAGATATCCCTTTGTTTCAGGGGTCGCGTACCCGCGTGTGGCATAGTGCGGAAATTTTAAGAGCCGGGGACGAAGATTATTATCTGATTCGTGCTTTGCGGGAAAGAGAAAAACTGCAGACAGAAGGACCCGATGGTGATTTATATGTACAGGGCGGCGAGTTAGAGATGGAACCCTACGAGGGCGCTTCCCTGATATTTCGCTACGTAGAAGATTTGGTACAAGCCGGGGTATTTAGAGAAGAATGGATTGACTGGATTCCAATCAATCCGGATTTTGTATCGGCATGGATGGCTGACACAGTGGCTGAAAAAGATATTTCGTTTACCTATACAGGGGATACGGCTGGTTTTATTACGTTGAATGCGTTTGCGTTTGTGCCTTCATATGGGCTCGAGTACTATTATGCATCGGTGATTATTGAAAGCCGTACGGGGAAAGTAGTGTCCCTGAATCTTCCGATTTTTGGCGAAGTGTTTTCCGAAATGAGTCCAAAGGAAATGCTTGAAAAATACATAGATTATCTCGACCTTTCAGGTTTTGAGGATTGGGAAGAAGTAAATTACAATGTTGGAACGGTTGGTTCGGCTTTGTATTCCAAACAGGCACAGACAATTGTCGTGTGCAACAGTTATTCATACGAGGAAGAAAGCGGAATGAACAAGGTGGATCTTACAGTTTTTCCATTGGACCAGGAAATGCTGGAATGGCAGCTTGAAAGCTGGGGCGAATAGAATGGGCTTATAAAAGCGGGCGGGATTCTGCCCGCTTTTTCACTGGTTTTACATTGCCAAGAAATGTCGCGTGTAGTATAATTATTTTATATATTGTATTCTGGAGGCATATGCGTGCATTATCTTGACAACGCTGCAACAACGCGCGTGGATGACGCGGTGGCTGATATGGTTTACACTGTATTGCGGCAGCATTTTGCAAATCCTTCTTCTTTGTATGCGCCGGGTGCGCACAGCGAAATGGTAATCGATCAGGCTCGCCAGATTGTGGCAAATTCCCTGGGAGCAAAACCGGAAGAAATTTATTTTACCGCCAGTGGGACCGAAGCGGATAATATTGCTGTGTTCGGCGCTTGTAAAGCGCGGCGGGCGTGGGCGGACCATGTGGTGGTCACCGGCTATGAACACCCTGCGGTTCAAAATGCAGTGACTGCATTGGAGCGGGATGGTTGGCGTGTCAGTGTAGTGAATCCGGACAAAGAAGGACATATCACTGTGGACCAATTAGTCAAGGAGGTTTGTGCAAAAACAGCACTGGTTGCAGCTATGCACGTGAACAACGAAGTAGGTTCGGTGCTCGATGTGGCAGCCTTGGCGAAACTAGTCAAAGAAAAAAATAATCGTACGGCAGTCCATGTGGATGGTGTACAGGCCTGGTGCAAATTGCCCATTCGGTTGAACGCCACTCAAATTGACAGCTATGCGGTCTCCGGACACAAAATCCATGCACCTAAGGGTGTGGGAGCTCTGTATTTGCGCCGGGGTTACCATTTGGATAAGTTTTTGTATGGAGGTCACCAAGAGAAGGGAATGCGCCCTGGAACGGAAAATACAGCCTTCATCGCAGCATTGGGTTGCGCAGTAGAAAGGATCAATGCGGATCGGCAGCGCCGTGCCCGGGTGGAAGCGCTGGCTTCTCGCCTGTGGACGGGACTGGAGAACATTCCGGGAATTGTGCGTAATAGTCCTGCGGACGCAATGCCGGATGTGTGTAACTTCTCAGTAGAAAACATCAAAAGTGAGACGATGTTGCATTATTTGGAGGCAAAAGATATTTACGTTTCCAGTGGATCAGCTTGTTCTAAAGGGGAAGCCAGCCATACCCTTCAGGCCATGGGGTTGCCTCGGGAGCGAGTAGATACAGCGGTTCGCGTGTCATTCTGCGGGGACAATACACCAGAGGATGTAGACGCACTGCTCGAGGCACTGCGCTGCGGTGTTTCGGAAATCGCAAAAATCAGACGATGATGAGGAAGATTTATAGATGAAAGAAATTATTTTGGCCAATCAGGGCGAAATGGCACTGAAAGGGCTGAATCGGGCGACTTTTGAAAGCGTTCTCATGAAGACGATGCGACGCCGCTTGGCGAAAGTGGGCGATTTCAAAGTGTACCGTGCACAGTCCACCATGTATGCAGAACCGGCGGATGAAAATCAGGATATGGATTTGGCGTTTGATCGCCTTTCCAAAGTGTTTGGAATCGCGACCTTATCTCGAGCTGCTGTGTGCGAGAAGGACTTTGAAATTATCAAGCAGACGGCTGTGACTTATCTGCGTGACACATTGCGCAATGTAAAAACCTTCAAGGTCAGTGCAAAGCGTTCAGATAAGACTTTTCCGATGAATAGTATGGAACTTGGACGGGAATTGGGCGCTGCACTGCTGAGGGCTTACCCGCATCTGCGAGTAGATGTACACAATCCGCAAATCAATGTGATGGTGGAGATTCGTGACTTTGCAGCTTATGTGCATGGTGGCAAGCATCCAGGGGCGGGTGGTTTGCCCGTGTCTACTTCCGGCAAGGCTGCTTTGATGCTCTCTGGTGGTATCGACAGTCCGGTGGCAGGATATATGATGGCAAAACGCGGTTTATCATTGATTTGCGTGCATTTTGCCAGCCCACCTTACACCAGTGAGCGGGCTCGGCTGAAGGTCATGAAATTGGCCAAAGAGCTGACCCCTTGGACGGGAAATTTGAACGTATACGTTGTTCCCTATACCAAACCCCAAGAATATATACGTGATCATGCGCCGGCGGATTTGTTTACCGTGCTGATGCGGCGCAGCATGTTGCGCATTGCGAATATCCTGTGCAAGCAGGAAGATGCAAAAGCCATTATAACAGGAGAAAGCCTTGCACAAGTTGCCAGCCAGACTTTGATGGCGTTGGCTTGCACCGATGCTGCACAGGATTTGCCGATTTTGCGGCCCTGCATCGGTATGGATAAAACGGAGATCACTCACATCTCTCGCCAAATCGGTACCTATGAAACCAGCATTGAACCTTATGAAGATTGCTGTACGATTTTTACGCCGCCTCATCCGAAAACTAAGCCTACCTTGCAGGAAATTGAAATGGCCGAGGCGGGAATGCCCGACCTTTTGGAATTGGAGAAGCAAGCAGCTTGTCAGACGCCGCTGGAACACGTGAATTTGTAAACGAGAGAAGGACTCTTTTTGGAAGCAGAGATTATCGCTGTCGGTACGGAGCTTTTGCTCGGTGACATATTGAATACAAACGCTCAGTTTTTAAGCCGTGAATTGGCGGCATTGGGAATCAGCGTACACTATCAGACCGTTGTGGGAGACAATGCAGAACGCCTGGAAAATGTGGTCCACAGAGCACGTCAGCGCAGCGACCTTTTGATTTTTTCCGGTGGACTTGGCCCTACGGAGGATGATTTGACAAAACAGACCGTCGCAAAAGCTTATGGAGATGAGCTTCGGTTTGACGAGGAAGAGCTCAAGAAAATTCAAGGCTTCTTTCGAGCCTGGGGCCGCACGATGCCGGAGAACAATCGGCGGCAGGCGTATGTGCCAGTAAACGGTCGTAAAATTGAGAATCACAACGGCACGGCGCCAGGAATGATTTTTGAGGACACCCGTGAAAAGGGAAAATATGCGGTGCTTTTGCCCGGGCCGCCCAAAGAATTACAACCGATGTTTTTACAGACGGTGCGGCCGTGGCTTGCCTCAATGAGCGATAGTGTGTTGTACTCGTTGACTTTGCGAGTGATGGGAATCGGAGAGAGCCATCTTCAGGAAAAGATTGGGCATCTTTTGGAAAATCAGAATCCCACGGCTGCTTTGTATGCAAAAACTTCTGAGGTAGTGATACGTATTACCGCGAAGGCGAAAGATTTGCAGTCTGCTAAAGATTTGTGCAGCGAGTATGCCGATCGTTTTTACAAAATTTTGGGAGATTTCATTTATACGCAGACGGAGGATTCACTGGAAGAGACCGTGGTGCATATTCTGAAAGAAAAGGGCAAGAGCGTGGCTACTGCGGAAAGCTGTACAGGCGGTCTTTTGTCCGCTCGGATCACGGCGGTGCCAGGATCCAGCGAAGTATTTGAGTACGGCGCTTGTACTTACGCCAACCACGTAAAAGAACAAGTTTTGCATGTGAAACACGAGACGTTGGAGCAGTACGGAGCAGTTTCTCCCCAGGTTGCGGCGGAGATGGCGGAAGGTGTGCGTCGGGTATCCGGTGCGGATTTTGGTGTTGGAATCACCGGAATTGCAGGGCCGGGCGGTGGTACACCCGAAAAACCAGTGGGGCTCGTTTATGTGGCGGCTGCGTGTGCGGATACGACGTATGTGCAAAAGTTGGTCATCACCGGTCGCACACGCGAGATTGTGCGCCTTTCCTCTACACAGCGCGCTTTGGATATGATTCGTCGTCTTGCACTGCAACTTGAACAGCCGGGATGTCGTATGTTCCCCGCCGGGACGCCGGCGGATTTCCCCCAGGATGTCCAGATAAAGGATGTTTGATGAAAAGGAGGACCCAGTCGGATGCAAATGGAGAAAAATGTAGAAAAACAGTTGATTTTGCGTACGTTTGAGCCGGATATGAGCCAGTTAAAGGCGATGGCAAAGCAGCTTATGTCTATGCCCAATATAACGTTGAATTTGTACGGTCAAGCCGGAGAAGTGTTGATTGTGATTACTGCAAAGGCCATTGCTTCCGCAGCGGCTACGGAATTGACAGAAACAATCGCTGATCGTTTTGAACAAGTTTTGGGCGAGTCTGTTTACGGACGTGGAAAAGGCGGGCTGGCCTATTTCGCCGCTGGTGAACTCATTGAGAATGAAGCAAGTATTGTAGCGTCCGATTCGGCTACAGGAGCCTTGTTGGCAGAAGAGTTTTCCCACACCAAAAGAGGAAATACTGTATTTGATTTTGGCGATGTGAGCTATAATGATTCCCGTGTGATGGGAAAAATTAAGACCACGGCGGCGCGCAACTATGAGAAAGGCAACTTGTATCAAATGGCTGCGGCGCGTGCTGCGGCGGCTGCAAAGTGTTCCCGCTCCGAGTTTGGCGTTTCTATCACAGGCGGAAATGGAGGACAGCCGCTCTATCTTGCTGTGTTCTATAAAGGGTATGTTTATATGCGCAGTTTCAAAGCAGCTTCGGATGCTGGAAAGCATGCTGCATTGGCTGCATTGGATATCGTGCGACGGTTGGCGGCAAAGATTCCCGTGGAAAATGCCCGTGTTTTCAAGGCAAATACGGATTTTGATTGGGATGAACCATTGAGTCGAAAAAGTTCTCATAAGTCGGCAGGGCCTATTGTAGTTCTGATTATACTGTTGGCTGCGTTGGCAGGAACATGTTGGTATTTCTTTACGCATTTTAGTTTGGGCAGCGCGGACGGCGACGCTCTTGCAGTCGGAAATTCTTCTTCAGTATCAGAAAGCGTTTCGGTTCCGGATGCAGGCAATTCCGTTCAAACAGAGAGCGGTTCTTTGACGACAAGCACATCCACGCCTGCGTCTGCAAGTTCTTCATCGTTGCATACGGATGCAGATGGGAAAGTAAGACCTTTTGCAAATGATTGATTTTCGGGCGCGGTCGCTGCGCCGGTGAGGAGAGCAAAACAAAATGAAACCTGTGATTGGAATTGTAACAGGGCAGGCAAACGGTGTGGTGCCGCAGGTTGTCCTTTCCAGTGCGTATGTACGCGCAATAGAGCGGGCGGGAGGCCTTGCACTTTTGCTGCCTGTGTCGGCCGGAGCGGACAGTGAGGTGCTGGAGCAGTGGCTGACACTGTGCGGTGGTTTCTTGTTGTCAGGAGGCGGAGATGTGGCCCCTGCTTATTATGGACAGAGTCCTATTCCGCAAATTGGTGCCACCAGTCGGTTGCGGGATAGCGTAGAGATTTCTTTGTGCCGCGGTGCACAGCAGATGGGAAAGCCGGTTTTGGGCATTTGCCGCGGTGCGCAGGTTATGAATGTGGCTTTTGGCGGAACTTTATGGCAGGATATTCCGGCTCAGTGCCGAGGGTCAATTTGCCATACGCAAAGCCAGGAAAATCGAAGCGAGTTGTTCCATAGTATTGGCATTGCACCTGGAAGCATTCTGGCTGGAATCATGGGAAATACTCGTCAGGAATGTAATTCTTTTCATCATCAGGCAATTCGGGATGTGGCTGCTGGCTTTATGGCGGTTGCGCATGCTCCGGATGGAATTGTAGAAGCGGTGGAAGATGAGAAGGGATGTATGCTGGGCGTTCAATGGCATCCAGAAAACCTTGAAGCGCAGTTCCCGGTCCACGCGGCGTTGTTCCGTTGGCTTGTAGAAAAATCAAAATAGTAAAACTTCAAAAGGCCCCCTGATGCAATTTTTGCATCAGGGGGCCTTTTACAAGAAGAGAAAATGATGAACGAAGGGTCTGGCAAACCGAGTGTCCGTTTGTAATATAAGGTAACCTTAAAGTATACTATCATCAAGTCAATTTTATAGGCCGGTTGTTTTGACGCCTGAAATTACATAAAGGAAAGGTGTATCAATCAGAATATCCACATCAAACTGCTCTTTCCAAATCCGTGCTTCCTGTTCAGCAGTTCCTAAATGGGTCGATACCCGCTGTACCTGCGGGCTTTGGTGACGGGCGTCGATGGTTTTTCTTCCCTCACTATGCGCTACAAGAAAGCGGCCGCCGGTTTTTAGGCATTCCCAAACTTTTTTACACAGTGCGATTTTATTTGAAAAATGGGGATAGGCACTGTAAATAAAAGCAGTGTCAAAGCCAGTTTGAGAAAATTCAAGAATATCCTGGGCAAAAAGTTCCACATTGGGCAAAGGATATTTTTGACGCGCTACAGAAATCATACGATCCGAAAGGTCAACTCCTACTAAACGATGAGGTTTTCGGCGTAGTAAAACGTCAAACATAGCGCCGGTTCCGCAGGCAATATCGAGAATATTTTGGTCGGGCTGGATATCGGCCAAGGTTGCCAATGCTTCAAGTTTGGCCGGGTCATGATGGCAAATTTGGTCCCATTGTTCTGCACGACAATCAAAATATTCTTTTACGTGCTGTACGTCGTCCATAAAGATCTCCTTCCATGGTTACATTGCAGGCCGAGGTCCATTGATCGCCCCGGATTTTTGCAAGGCCACTACAAGAAGGGGCACAACTACCAATTGAAGGACGATTCCAGGAAGGGCCGTTACAAAAGAAGCCGCCACAAAAGCGCTCAAACCATAAGGTTTTCCTGCAATGCCCATAAAAAATGCGTTGGCGAGTCCCGATACGACGCGCCCACCCAGCATTGCGCCAATCAGAGAGGGATACAATGGTGCACGAACGCGGTGATATAAAAGACCTGTCAGAATGCCATAGGCACACAATTCCAACATCATGGCCGGTGCAGTGGGAAAAAGAGGTGGCATTCCAGTCAAAAGGGAAGAAATCAACGGTACAAGAAGACCACAAGCTCCCCCATATTGCCACCCGCATACAAGACCGCAAATTAAAACCGGAATGTGCATGGGCAGAAATACCGTTCCAGCGCCAATCATGTGAAAAGCGCTTGGTAGTACTAATCCGAGAGCAAAACAAAGAGCGGCGAGAATCAATTTTTTAGTTTTGGTCATATTTTTTCCTCCTGTTTACAAAACAAAAAGACCAAGAAACACTTTTCCCGCTTCATGCGGAAAAGTCTTCCGGGTCTTTGTTTTAATCGTTTATTAAGTCGCCGCCTTCATGGCATGCATTCTTTTTATAATATACCATGTTTTTCCAAAAAAGACAAGGTTTTAAAAGACGAAAACGATTTTCTGACAAGGCGTGCATAAAAAGGCGGGTTGTGGTATGATAAAGACAATTCCTGCAGGAAAGGACGAGAGATATGATTGCATTGATTCTTCTCGCAGTACTGTTGATATGGGTGGCAATTCTGGTCGTTCGAGCGGCTGCCTGTAAACCGGTGGAACCGGATTATGGTCCGGATCCGGGGGCAGACATCAATCTGGATAAAGCCGCTGAACATCTTGCACAGTTGGTCAAAATTCCTACCGTGTCAAATTATGATGAGAGTAAGGTGGATTTTTCCCAATTTCAGAAATTTCGCGAAAAACTGAAACAGTTGTATCCGAAAGTACATAAGCTGTGCAATCCGGTACTGTGTGGAAATACGGGACTTTTGTTCCATTGGAAAGGCGCGTCCGATTTAGAGCCCACGGTTCTAATGGCGCATTACGATGTAGTTCCGGTGACTGAGGAAGCTTGGGAGCATCCTCCTTTTTGCGGACAAGTGTTTGATGGAGAACTTTGGGGACGCGGAACGCTGGATACCAAAATTACTTTGATGGGAATTTTGGAGGCGGCAGAGCATTTGATTGAGCAGGGATTTGTGCCGCAAAATGATATTTGGTTTGCGTTTGCCGGAGATGAAGAGGTGTCCGGCCACGGTGCAACGGATATCATCGCTTATTTAAAGGAGAAAGGCGTAAAACCCGCGATGGTCGTAGACGAAGGTGGCGCCGTGGTTGAAGGAGTTTTTCCAGGTGTGACCCGTCCCATTGCAGTGGTTGGCATCGGAGAAAAAGGCATGATGAATGTAGAACTGCGCGCAGTCAGCGAGGGTGGACACGCCAGTCATCCCACTCGGCCTTCTGCGGTGGGCGCCATGAGTCGTGCAGTGGCGCGTCTAGAGGCGCATCCAATGAAAGCCGTACTGACAAAGCCGGTATATGGCTTGTTCCAAACAATGGCCCCTCATGCACCTTTTGCTCTTCGTGTGGTACTGAATAACTTGTGGTGCTTTGGCGGATTGTTGTGCCTACTGGCTGAAAAGCTGGGTGGTGAGGTCAACGCCATGATGCGTACTACATTTGCATTTACCATGGCCCAAGGTTCCAAACAAATCAATGTTATGCCAAACCAAGCAGTAGCCGGTGTGAATGTAAGATTGGTCAATGTTGATACACCGGAAAGTGTAAAGACGTATATGGAAAAGGTTATTGGAGACCCACATGTCTCTGTTTGCGTAACGCATGCCCAGTCGGCCACGCCTTATGCTTCTACAGACAATGCCCATTGGCACAAACTGTCTGCGGCCATTGCGCACACCTGGAAAGGCTGTTTGGTTTCGCCTTATTTGATGATTGCATGTTCGGATAGTCGCCATTATACTGGTTTTTGTGACGATGTATATAAGTTTAGTGCCATGCAACTAAGCACTGCCCAGCGAGGGCTGATTCACAATGACAACGAACGCATACCGGTACAAGAAATTGCCCGTACGGTTGCATTTTTTGTTCGTTTAGAGCAGACACTGTAAAGAGAAGAAATGAAAGGAAGAAATAAGATGGACCAAGAATTACTACGGCAGTATGCTGCCTTTGCGGTGCGTGTAGGAGTCAATCCTCAGCACGGACAGACGTTGATTATCAGCGCCCCCATCGAAGGAGCTGATTTTGTGCGTTTATGTGCTCAAGAGGCATATGATGTGGGCGTGCGCGAGGTAGTGGTGAAATACGATGATGAAAAATTGAATCGTATTCGCATGGAGCGCACAGAATTGAATGTTTTGACAGATGTGAAACCCTATATTTTGCGTAGTTATTTGGATTATGCGGACAGCGAGGGTGGCGCATGCATTCTGAATGTAATCGCTTCGGATCCGGAAATTTATAAAGGATTGGATGCGGAAAAAATCAATCGTGTTTCGGCAGCCCGCAGAGAGGCCTTGAAACAATGGCGTGAAAAGACTTTGAAGGATGAAGTACAGTGGAGTATCGTAGCAATTCCAAGTGCTGCTTGGGCTGCTAAGATTTTTCCTGGTCAGCCGGATGCAGAGGAAAAGCTGTGGCAGGCGATCTTTGATGTGTGTCGTGTGAAAAAGGGAGCAGATGTAGTAGCTGCTTGGAAAGAACATGTGACGAAAACCATAGCGAGAAAAGATAGACTAAACGCGTTGCAATTGGAGAGCATTCGCCTTCAAAGTAACAATGGAACAGATTTGACAGTAGGACTGGCGGAAGGGCATGTTTGGGAGGGCGCCCAAAGTACGACTCCCAATGGATATACTTTCATCGCCAATATTCCAACGGAAGAAGTATTTACAGCTCCCCATCGCGAGAAAGTGAACGGTGTGGTGTATGGTACAAAACCCTACGTTTATAATGGAAACTTGATTGAGAACTTTTGGGTCCGTTTTGAGAACGGTCTAATCGTGGAGCACCACGCTGAAAAAGGTGAAGAACTTTTGACCAAGTTACTGGATACGGATCCAGGTGCACGCCGCATTGGCGAGATTGCTCTGGTACCCGCTTCTAGCCCAATTAATCAAAGCGGCCTGCTGTTCTACAACACTCTCTTTGACGAGAATGCGGCCTGTCATATTGCGTTCGGCCAGGGATACCCAGGCACCGTACAAGGTGGAAACAATATGACGCAGGAAGAATTGTTGCGCTGTGGTGTCAACGAGAGCTTAGTGCATGAGGACGTAATGGTAGGCGCCCCGGATATGACCATTACCGGCATCACCAAGAATGGCGAGACAGTACGTATTTTTGAAAATGGAGAATGGGCTTTTTAAAAAATGCCGGAAGGAATTTCCTTCCGGCATTTTTTAAAAAAGAGCACCCACAAAGTGGGTGCTCTTGAATTGGATGCGCAATAATCCAATTAGCGCTTGGAGAACTGGGGAGCGCGACGAGCGGCTTTGAGGCCGTACTTCTTACGCTCTTTCATACGCGGATCACGAGTCAGGAAGCCTGCTTTTTTCAGCTCCGGACGCAGATTCTCATCGTATACCAGCAAAGCACGGGACAAACCATGGCGGATAGCGCCAGCCTGTCCAGAAACACCGCCGCCGGAAACGCGGACAACGATGTCAAATTTGCTCTCAAGACCGGTCAGAGCCAAAGGCTGACGAACGATCAGCTTCAAGGTCTCCAGACCAAAATAGTCGTCGATATCGCGGTCATTGATGGTGATTTTGCCAGTGCCGTTGTATACACGAACACGGGCAACAGAGTTTTTACGGCGACCAGTGCCGTAGAAATAAGATTTTGTCTCGTACATCTCGTTTGCCTCCTGTTACAGTGTATAAGCTTCGGGCTTCTGAGCAGCGTGGCCGTGCTCGCTGCCTTTGTACACGCGCAGGCGTTTCAGCGCGCTGGCACCCAGAGAGTTGCCGGGCAGCATGCCTTTTACAGCCAACATCATGGCCTTTTCAGGATTCTCGGCCATCAGGGTACGGTATTGAACGGCTTTCATGCCGCCAATCCAACCACTGTGATGATAGTAATACTTTTTGGTCAGTTTGCTGCCAGTCAAAACTGCCTGATCGCAGTTGATGATGACAACATGGTCGCCACAGTCCACATTCGGGGTGAAGGTGACCTTATTCTTGCCGCGCAGAAGAACAGCAGCAGTAGCAGCGGTACGGCCGAGGGGTTTTCCAGCGGCGTCGATCACATACCACTTGCGGTCAACTTTGCCGGCTTTTGCAAGAGTCGTGCTCATGTGTAGATCCTCCTAAATTTGTCTCGAAACAGATATAAAAAACCTGTTTTTGAAATCGTGCAGATATGATTATAGCGAAAAGAATCGTTCGCGTCAATACCTTTTTCTCATTTTTTTAATTTATCATTTTTAATCTCTTTAAATCTCTCGAATTCTCTTGTTTTCTCGTGAATACTCACATGCGATTTTAAAAAAACGACAGGGTTTTGTTTGCCTTGCCCGCACGGCTGTGCTACTATATATAAGGTATGTATTTTGAAACGATAAAGAAAGTTTCAAATTCCGATAAGGTGGTTTTGATATGGATTTTGATAGACGCTGCTGGGCTGAGGTGGATCTTGGCGCACTGCGCAAAAATTATCATCTGGTGAAGGAAAAGGCCGGCGACGCGGCAGTCATGGCCGTGGTAAAAGCGGATGCTTATGGACATGGGGATGTAGCGGTGGCCACGCTTTTAGACGAAGAAGGCGCGGACCGATTTGCAGTATCCGGATTTGAAGAGGCTGTGCGTCTTCGTAGGACTGGCATGGCAAAGCCGATTCTGATTTTGGGATACACCGGAGCGCACAATGCGGCGGCATTGGCCGTCAATGACATTATGCAGACGGTTTTTTCTCTGGAATATGCGCAAGAACTTTCGCGTGCCGCACAGAAAGCAGGTGTGACGGTTAATGTGCATCTGAAAGTGGATACTGGTATGGGGCGCATCGGTTTTACGGCCCGCGATGATTTGGATGCAGCCATTTCAGAAATGAATGAGGTGTGTGGGATGCCGGGCCTCGCTGTGAGTGGGATTTTTACACACTTTGCAGTAGCAGACAGCACGTTGCCCGAGGATATAGCCTATACCAAGGCACAATACAATGTGTTCCAGCAGGTAATTCAGGCTTTGAAAGAGCGGGGTCATCGCATTGCAGTTGCTCATTGCTGTAATTCAGCGGGTACTTTTGCTTGGCCGGAGTATCATCTGGACATGGTTCGTCCGGGGATTATTTTATACGGTTGCGATCCTTCGTCGGAGGTACGGTTGCCGGGACTGGTGCCTGCTATGAAGTTGAAAGCAGTTGTGTCAATGGTTAAGAATTTGTCCCAGGGTGATAAAGTAAGTTACGGATGTACCTTCACCGCGGAAAAACCCATGCGTGTAGCTACTTTGCCGGTGGGATACGCAGACGGATATCCCCGGGTGATGTCAAATCGGGGAATTGTGTCTTTGCATGGAAAACCAGCCCGTGTTTTGGGCCGTGTGTGCATGGACCAAATGATGGTGGATGTGACCGAGATTCCCGATGTGAAAGCAGGGGATGAAGCAGTGATTTTTGGGGACGGAGTTGCACACAGTGTAGATGATATTGCAGCCGCCGCGGATACTGTAAACTACGAAATTCTTTGCGACATCGGGCGCAGAGTGCCCAGGGTCTATGTGGAAAACGGCAGAGAGGTAGATTTTGTCAATTACCTGGAAGGGGAATGATCCGGATGAAAAGACTGCTTGTGGTTGTGGATTATCAAAATGATTTTGTGACAGGAGCCCTTGGAAATCCGGCGGCAAAGGCGCTTGAAAATGGTATTGTGCAGAAAGTAAAAGAATATGAGAGCAATGGCGGCTATGTTCTGTTTACGCGAGATACTCATCCAGAAGAGTATCTCAAGACAAGAGAAGGGCAATTTCTGCCGGTACCCCATTGCATTCGTGGCTCGGATGGTTGGCATTTGTACGGTGCTCTGCACGGTTACGAGAGCGGCGTACACAAGAATGTGATGGTAGTGGATAAGCCGACTTTTGGATGCGCTGCATTGCCCGGACAGGTACTGACACTTTGTGGAGGAGCGCCCGACGAGATTGCAGTTTGCGGCGTCGTCACCGATATTTGTGTTATATCCAATGCGATTTTACTTCATAGCCACTTTCTGGATGCATCGATTGGCATTTTCGGTTCTTTATGTGCGGCGGTAACCGATGAGAATCACCAACGTGCATTGGAGCTTTTGGCCGGTATGGGTTATAGAATTCTTTAAAATAAAAAAGGCCCGCGGAATGTGTTTCCGCGGGCCTTCTCTTTTTATTGTTCAGCCGCTTCCAGATGACCAGTATTTTCAATTTCTGCAATCATATCGATACGGACCTGATGGCGACCGCCTTCGTATTTTGCATTCAGCCATTCGTCTACAATCATCTTTGCAGTTTCCACACCGATGACACGAGCACCAAAGGCAATAATATTGCTATTATTGTGCTGTTTAGACAGCTTAGCGGAATAAGGTTCACTGCACACGCAGGCACGAATACCTTTTACCTTGTTAGCAGCCAGAGAAATTCCAACACCTGTTCCACAAATCAGAACGCCGCCATCCACTTCACCGGCGGCAACCAGTTTGGCAACCTTGTAGCCGCTGACCGGATAGTTGAAACGTTCAGTGCTGTTGGTGCCTACATCAATCACTTCGATTCCCTTTTCTTCAAGATAAGCTTTGATTTCTTTTTTCATTTCCACTGCTACGTGGTCATTTCCGATTGCAAGTTTCATGATTTTATGCCTCCTGTGAATTGGTCAAAAAGCCTGGCCCTTTTGTTGGAAAAGGGCCAGGTCCTTTTTTATAGATATTTTGGATCCGCCATCCGCTTATAAGCATAGATGGCAGCACCCACTGTGCCATTGGCTTGATTTGGACGCGAATAACGAATATCCAGATTGGCTTCCGGATAGGGTTTACGTGCATAACGATGAATGGCAGTCTCGAGTAATTCGCGCGGGAATCCTTCCATTTGAAGAAGTCCGCCGCCGAGCACTACACAGTCCGGATCAAACAAATTGACCTCGGTAGCCACCGCTTGCCCCATGCCTTCCACGAACTCTTTGATAATGTTGGAATCCAAGTGATCGGCAAAAATTTTCTTAATAGAAGTCTCCGGGAAATGATCCGCTTGAATTTGTTCCAACGCTACACCGGAAACTACGGTTTCAAGACAACTCATGTTTCCGCATTTACAGATTTTTTTGTTTCCATATACGGGCAAATGACCCAGCTCAGCAGCTACGCCATTGCGGCCCAACATGATCTTTCCGTTGACGAGCACGGCATTGCCAATGCCGGTTCCAAAATAGATACCTGCTACGCAGTCACAATCGGTTAAACCGAGATCCACAAGGTCAAACAGGAGAAGGTCGTTGACGTCCCGGTTGATATAAACCGGAATGCCAAGAGCATTTCCCAGTTCTTCCACCACTGCGTAGTTATCCGGAATGCACGCGATGTTTGGCGTCTGCACCACAATTGTGCGGTCACGGTTGATGGTGGAAGGGAATCCGATGGAAACAGCCAATGGCATTTTGCCATCCAGATGACGCGCACAATAATCGCGGATGCATTCTGCCAGTTTCTGCGTAGGATGCTCCACTCCGACAAATACACTTTGTGTACTCAGTCGTTCAAACGCGGTCATGTTTTGTTTCCCGTCCACCAGCGCGAAGCGCATGTTCGTGCCGCCAATGTCGATGCCGAGCACAAGACGCTCAGATGCACTCATGGTGTCCTCCCCCTTTTTACGCTTTTACGCCGGTTTCTTCCTCAAACTGCGCTTTCATTTTATCACATGCGGTTTGAAGATCCGCATCCAGAGAGAACAGACCGGAAGAGCCGAGAATAAACACATCGGCTCCGGCATCGTGCAGACGTTTGAACGTCTTTTTGTTGCACGAACCGTCAATCATGATTTTGTAGTGCCAGCCGTTTTCCTCACGAAGCCGTTTTGCCTCTGCGATTTTATCCAGAACTTCTGTAATAAATGGTTGACCGGCAAAGCCTACATCCACCGTCATCAAAGTAAGTACATCAATGCGATTCAGATAATGTTTGCAATAGGAGAGGGGAGTAGCAGGATTCAAGGTGACACCCACCTGGCATCCAGCATCGCGAATACGATTCAAAGTACGGAAGCAATCCGTGTTGATCGTTTCCGCATGGGGGCTGATCATCGCTGCGCCAGCCGCGGCGCAAGCGTCGATCCAGTCATTGGGATTGGTGGTCATCAGATGAACATCCATAGGCTTTTTAGCAACACGGGCACAAGCCTTCATGAAGTCCGGGCTAAGGGTAATATTTTTGCAGTAATGGCCGTCCATAATGTCAATGTGATAACCATCCACATTTTGGTCCAAAACCTCAATTTGATGTTTGATGTCCAAAAAATCCATGCACATCAAGCTGACAGAAAATTCGGGTTTCATATACAATTCCTCCTATCGGATTGGCCAGTGCCAAAAAACAGAGCCAATCAGTTTTTGCGGCTGGCGCCGAAGAAGCGGTCAAGTGTAACGGCCAGAATCAGCAGGCAACCCATAGCGAGCTGTTGATAGTAGCTGGAAACACCAACCATGTTCAAACCGTTGTTGATAACGCCAATGATTAAGCCGCCGATAACAACTTTGGGGATTTTACCAACGCCGCCGAAGAACGATGCACCGCCGATGATAACGGCCTCAATGGCGTAAGTTTCATAACCAGTACCTGCGTTAGGCTCAGCAGCCGCCAAACGAGCGATGTTGACCATACCAGCCAGAGCGGCACATACACCGGAAATGCAGAAGGCCAAAATGGTGTGTTTTTTAACAGTGATACCTGCGTACCAAGCGGACTGTGCATTTCCGCCCAAAGCATACAGGTTGCGGCCACACTGAAGTTTAGCAGTGAATACGGTCAGAATAGCAGCGGTGACCAGTGCCACCACGATGGGAACAGGGATGACATCAAACAGTTTGCCACCTACGACTTTTGAGAAAGAAGCGGGAAGTCCGGAGACTGCACGGGCATCTGTAATGATGTAAACAAGGCTTCGAAGGATGGCCTGTGTGCCCAATGTGATGATGAAAGGCGGAAGGCCAGTAGCGGTGACCAGAAAACCGTTCAAAAGACCAATCAGTGCACCAAAGATGATGACACCGATGAGAACAGCCAGCAGAGGATTCATGCCGGCGTTGGCCATCAATTGTGCGGTCAGAGCGCCGGAAAGAGCCATGGTGGAGCTTACGCTCAAATCGATACCGCCCAGCAAGATGGCGAAGAATTCACCCAAACCAAGCAGAATCGTAATGGAGCTCTGCTCGACGATTTTGATCAGGTTGGAACCTGTAAGGAAGCTATCCGGACGCAAAATACCAAACACAACGATCATAATCGCCAGAATGGTGATCGTACTGTAACGGTCCCAGTAATCAGTAAAAGTAAATTTCTTTTTCTCTAGCGTTTTCAATTTCCATTCCTCCCGTATGGTCACGCGGTTTCACCGACGGTAGCTTCGCCGGTGGCGGCTTTGGCAAGCTTCTCTTCTGTTGCATCTGCAATGTCGTACATAGCGGTAATGCGTCCATCCGCCATAACGGCGATGCGGTCGCACAAACCAAGGAGCTCCGGCATTTCGCTGGATACGACAATGACGCCGATTCCGCGATCAGCAAGACCGCGCATCAATTTGTAAATTTCACTCTTGGTGCCAACGTCAATGCCCTTTGTTGGTTCGTCAAAAATCAAAAGTTTTACATCGGCGGCCATCCATTTTCCCAGAATGACTTTTTGCTGGTTTCCGCCGGAAAGCTCTGCGGTCAATTGATCGAGAGAAGCGCATTTGATCTGGATTTCCATACGCTGCTTTTCTGCGATTTTCTTCTCAAGAGAATCGTTTGTGATTCCTCCCATGCCATCCAACGAAGAATTCTTCAACTGGTAAGCGATGGAGATGTTGCGTTTATTGCTAAAGTTTTGGAAGAAACCAGTCTCACGCCGGTTTTCCGTAACCAAACCAATCCCCTGACGAAGTGCATTGTACGGATTTTTGATATGAAGCTGTTTTCCATTTAACCAGATCTCGCCTGATGCCATGGGAGCTGCACCATAAATGGCGCACATGGTTTCACTGCGTCCCGCACCGACCAGTCCGGAGAAGCCAAGAATCTCACCTTTGCGAAGTGTGAAAGAAACATCCTTAGCGCGTCCGTCCTTTCGGGTGAGATGCTTACACTCAAACAGGACTTCTCCGAACTGGTAATTTTCTTCCGGAGCATGCTGGTATGTACCTTTGATTTCACGGCCAACCATCAGACGAATCATGTCATCGGTTGTAAGATCCGCTACTTGATAGGTACCGACATAACCGCCGTCCTTCATGATCGTGATGCGATCGCCAATTTCAGCAATCTCCGAAAGTTTGTGCGAGATAAAAACGACGCCTTTTCCTTCTTCTTTCAGTTGACGAATGATGGTGAAAAGTTTTTGCACCTCTTCCTCGGTCAGGGAAGACGTCGGTTCGTCCATAACAATCACTTTTGCGTTGAAAGCAACCGCTTTAGCGATCTCTACCATTTGCTTTTCACTGATGCTCAGATCGCCTACGCTGGTGGTCGGTTTGCGGTGTGACAGATTCACTTTTGCAAGAAGCTCTTCCGTCCGTTTGTTCATGGCCGCATAATCCACCATATGTGCGGGGCCGATTTTCTTACAGGGTAAGCGCCCCATAAAAATGTTTTCGCGAATGTCCAGCCAGTTTACAACGCTCAATTCCTGATAAATGATGCTGATACCGCCTTCCGCGGACAAATGCGGTGTAAGGCGTTTGTATTCTTTTCCGTTCAGAACAATGGTTCCTTCATCCGGGGTGTAGGCACCGCTCAGTACCTTCATCAAAGTGGATTTTCCGGCACCATTTTCGCCAAGCAGTACGTGGACCTCTCCGGGGCGCACATCAAAATTGATGTGATCCAGAGCAACCACGCCCGGAAAGCGCTTGGTGATTCCGTTCATTTGGACAATGGGCTCCATCGCGTCCTCCTCCTTCAAATATTTGTTGACCTGTGCCTTATCAGACGCTGTCAGCAAGATGAACATTCCGGATATGCCGCAGTGTGCATCGCTCACAGCATCTTCCCATTAAGGTTCCGACCATGCAGGCGCAGCCTGCATGGTCGGAGATAAAAGTTCGAATTTTATGCCAGATAATCAGACGCGTTGTCAGCGGTGATCAGAATGGCTTCGATGCCAGTGGAGGGAACCTCAGCACCCGGCTCCATAGCAGCGTCGTTCTCAACGGCGTCAACCATCAGCTCCAGGCCTTTTGCGCCAACAGCAGCGGGGTCCTGAGCAACAGTTGCGCACAGTTTGCCGTCAGCAACGGACTGAATCGCATCATCATTGCCGTCGGTACCGCAAACTTTGATGTCCTTGCCAGAAGCTTCAACAGCTTCCTGAACGCCCATAGCCATGGTGTCGTTGCAGCAATAGATCGCTTTCAGATCGGGGTGTGCAGTGATGTAGTTGGTTGCCAAGTCATACGCTTTGGTACGATCCCAGTCAGCAGGCTGGCTCTCAACGATGGTCAAACCAGCTTCTTCAAACGCAGCTTTTGCACCGTCACGGCGGTTCTCACCGGAAACAGCACCAGCTTTGCCCTCGACGATAGCAACTTCGCCTTCGCCGCCGATTTGCTCGATCAGATACTCAGCACCCATACGGCCAACACCTACGTTGTCGGTGGCAACATATGCGCAGCAAGCGCCGCCCAGCTCAGCAAGAGCTTCCATATCGATCTGCTCGTCGATGTTAACGATCTTGATGCCTTTTTCAGTCGCATCTGCGATTGCGTTGTTCAGGTTTACGTTGGAAATGGGCGCCACACCGATGGCTTTGTAGCCCTTGGAGATTGCGTTCTCCAGCAGAGTGACCTGACCCTCTACGTCGTCTTCTGTATTGGCTGCATAAATGTCCACTTTGATGCCGAGCTCATCCGCTTTGGCCTGAATGCCATCGCGCATGCTCTGCCAGAACTGGCTGGAAAGAACCTTCAGGATTACGGCGTATTCAGCATCGCCGCTCTCTGTTCCCACGCTGTCAGCCGGCTGGGAAGCGGAAGTGCTGCTGCCTGCTGCAGTGCTGGTGCTGGAAGAGCTGCCGCCACAAGCGACCATGCTCAGACCCATGACCACAGCCATCATAGCTGCTACAAGAACTTTTGCTTTTTTCATGTCTTTGTCCTCCTAAAAATTTGTGCCTGATTGTACAGGCCGGAAAACGAATTTTGACGAAAAACGCGTAATCGTTTTCGCATCGACCTAATAATATTATTTCGCCAAATAAAAGTCAACAGATAGAAAAGAATTTCATCAATTTGATGGGTAAACGTTTGCTCAAATTGTGCAATTTACCTGTGAAAATAACAAAACTATAACAAAAAGCCGCCAGAAGGGTTCAAAACCTTCTGGCGGCAGAGTTTTTTGATCATCTTTTTGTAGAAGCACGTATGCTCAAGTGGACAGGAAGCTGATAATAAGTCTGCTGTGGGGTCCTTCCACAAATCATTTCCAACAGCAATTCGGTGGCGAGCTGAGCCATTTTAGAAACATCCTGGTGAACGCTGGTGATTCCAGGTCCGCAGCAAACTGCCAACTGGCTATCATCAAAACCCGTCACCAGCACGTCTTCCGGAACAGAAAGTCCATGTTCGCGCAAAGCAATCAGCGCTCCCGCGGCGATGGTGTCTGTCGTACACATGATTCCGTCAAAATGGAAATTCTGTTTTAGTAGCCATGTCACGGCGTCTCGTGCCTTTTCGCTGGAAACTTCCGGCAGATCCACATACAGATTGGCATCTTCCACGATGTTGCGTTCTGCCAATGCACGCTGAAAACCACTATAACGGGAAATTTGGTTAGTGTCACTGCTCAGACATTTCAAAATCAAAGGGTGGCGACAACCGGCATCCAGCAGTTCTTTAGTCGCCAAGTAACCGCCTTCTTCGTTGTCGGATTCGATCATCACGCCATTATTGTTTTGGCTGCGAGAGGGACGGTCTACGTAGATCACAGGCAAATCGCCCAGTTCGGTGTAGTTTCTTGTTCCGGAAATCAAAACAATTCCACTTACATTTTGGGCGGAAAGAGTATGAATGTGTTTTCGTTCCAACTTTTCAGATTCGTTGGTGTTACAAATCAGGCAGGAATAACCCCGCTCAAAAAAATTCATTTCCAGTTTCAGGACCAAACTTGAAAAGTGTGGGTTCGTAATGTCAGGCACGACCAACCCCACCACACGGGTGCGATTTGTGCGCAACCCTTTCGCACTCATATTGGGAACATAATCCGTTTGTCGAATAATGCGCCGTACTCTCTCTTCGGTTTCTTTGGAAAACCGTCCGTTTTGGTTGATCACACGAGAAACCGTTGCGGTCGAGACCCCGGCAAGTCGGGCAATTTCTTTAATGCTCTTCACTTTCTCCATTTGGATCCCTCCCGATCTGTACAAACAGTGTAGTACCTTTTATGACATACAACAGTATAATGTTACACTTCAGATTTTGCAAGTTGTGAAAAAAGCGGGCGGCAAATACCGCCCGCTTTTGGTCAACCTTTGTATCCGTCCGGATTCATGCTCTGCCATTTCCAACTGGAAGCGCACATTTCTTCAATTCCATACTGAGCCTCCCAGCCCAATTCCTCTTTTGCTTTGCGGGGATCAGCATAGCATTCGGCGATATCGCCAGGGCGGCGCGGATCGATGACATAGGGAAGATCTTTTCCACAAGCCTTGGAATAAGCGTGGATCACGTCCAACACGCTGTATCCATGCCCTGTTCCCAGGTTACAGATAAACAGGCCACAACCGGTAGCCAATTTTTTCAAAGCCGCCACATGTCCAGTCGCCAAATCGACCACGTGAATATAGTCGCGCACACCCGTTCCGTCCGGAGTGGGATAATCGTTTCCAAATACATGTACTTTTTCAAGTTTTCCTACTGCCACTTTGGCAATGTAGGGAACCAAGTTGTTAGGAATGCCGTTAGGATCTTCGCCAATCAGGCCGCTCTCATGAGCGCCGATGGGATTAAAATAACGCAGCAAAGCTACATTCATGGTAGGATCCGCTTTGCAGACGTCTTTCAAGATTTGCTCCATCATCACTTTGGTTGTGCCATAAGGGTTGGTAGTTGCGCCGGTAGGAAAGTCCTCGGTAATGGGAACACTGGCGGGATCGCCATATACGGTTGCAGAAGAAGAAAATACAAAGTTTTTGACGCCATATTTACGCATGGCGTTCAACACAGTTAATGTGCAACCTAAGTTGTTGGTGTAATATTCCAATGGTTTCTGAACGCTCTCACCCACTGCTTTGTAGGCGGCGAAGTGAATGACAGCCTCAATTTCCGGATGTTTGGCAAACAGCTCATCTACAGCGGCCGCATCACACAGATTTACATTTACAAAAGGAACTTTTTTTCCGCTGATCTGTTCTACACGATGCAGTGCTTCTTCACAAGAGTTGTACAAGTTGTCGGCCACAATAATATCGTAGCCAGCTTTCATCAGTTCAATACAAGTATGGCTGCCAATATAACCGGCGCCACCATTTACCAGAATCGCCATCAAAAACACTCCTTTTTCAAGTTCGCAAATGCTTGGCCTTCTTTAATTTCATTGTACGTTTTGGAAAGCATTTGTTAAATGGATTTTTGCATACAAATTTTGCAGAATTGACCTATTCAATTCGATTTTTGCCAGCAAGCACCTTAACACTGGACGCGTACTCGCTGGGAGTCATACCGGTTACCTTTTTGAAGTGACGTGAAAAGTAATGAATTGAATTATATCCGAGCATAGAAGCGATCTCGGTAAAGTTGTAGCGTCCGTCACGAATATATTCTTGTGCAGCACGTATTTTTAACTCGCCAAAGTATTCCATCACGCCGCCCCCGGTCTTTTCGCGGAAAATTTTTTGTAAGTAGCTGCGTCCTACAAGATTTTCACGACAGACATCCGCCAGAGTTAACCGTTGAGAAATATTTGCGTGGAGATACGCTGTAACATGATCTACGAAGTCCTGTTGATTACGGGTGCGAATCAAGCTGGAAGGCTTCCCTTCACAATTTCGTGCCTGTTCTTGCCGGACAAGAGAAATGAGAAGTTGTTCCAAATGAGTAGCAATCATTCCGTCAACGCCAAAAGGCGCATCTGGCAGCCGAATCAACCTTGTAGTCAGAGGATCATCGAACGGGGTGGAAAAAGCAAGTTGTGCTTCTTCGAGAATGGCAGCAAGATGCATTCGCACCGTGTCACCAACACTAAACTGGCGCCGGCTGAAAAAGTCCATTGATGCATCGTTGCATACAAAGCTGATAACCACAAGATTCGGGGAAACGCCCTGGGCTTTAAGCGCATGAAATTCACCTGGCCGGTGAAAAATCATCTGTCCCTTGCACAAGTGGTGAGTTTCTTTATCGGCAATGACGTCCAGTTCCCCTTTGTCCACATACAAAAATTCCCAAAAATCATGCTGTTCGCCCTCAAAATAATAATTGCTGGAATATTCAAAATAATGGACTGAGACAATGGAGGAGATTTGAAAAGCAGGTTTTAGAGGCAGTGCTTCGTATTTCATTTCCGTTCACTCTCCACATTTATAATCCAATTTCATTTAAGCATATTCAAATGATTTTGTAAAGCAAATAGTACAAATATTAAGAGCAGATTATGCAAATGAAAAAGACACTTCTTTTTTTGAATAAAACATTCGTGAAACAGAAAAAGAATGTAAAATAAAAGGAATTTTGACAAATTGCACAATGATACCCGCAAAGATTGTACATCCCTTTTGCAATTTTTTACAGTAAAAACTTTAAAAATTACGTTGTGTGTGATAATATTTTTGTATAAGTTGCTGATGGCGCTGGCCTTGCAACGAACGAAAGAGGGTAAGTAGTTTATGAATTATGCAAATGACCACATCCGTAATGTCATGCTCGCCGGTCACAGTGGATCGGGAAAAACCACGCTTGCAGAAGCAATGCTGTACCTAACAAAAGGAACAGATCGCTTTGGCCGTGTAGAGGATGGCAATACCGTATGCGATTTTGACCCGGAAGAGATAAAGCGCCATGCATCTCTTTCTTTGGCGTTGGCGCCGGTAGAGTACGACGGGGTAAAAATCAACTTGATTGACACTCCGGGTTTGTTTGATTTTGAAGTCGGTCAGCAGGAAGCCATTGGTGCGGCGGAGAGCGTTTTGATTGCGGTTTCCGCTCGGAGCGGTTTGACAGTTGGCGTCCAGAAAGCGTATAAGCTGGCAATTAAAAATGGAAAAAGCCGCATGGTTTACATTGGCAAAGTCGATGCAGAGCATGCAGATTTTTATAAAGTATTTGAAGATTTAAAAAGTTCGTTTGGCCCGTCCATCTGCCCGGTGGTAGTTCCCATTGAGCAGGCGGGAGGCCGAGTGTTCTTGAACCTGATTACCATGAAAGCATACAGTTATGCGGCAGATGGAGCGGCGCGTGAGGTGCCAGTCCCCAGTTATGGTCATCGTACCGAAGGCCTGTTAGAGGCTATGAGGGAGGCTGTGGCAGAGACGGACGATGCACTGATGGAGAAGTTCTTTGAGGGTGAGCCTTTTACTCAGGAAGAGCTGACCGAAGGTGTTAAAAACGGCGTCAAGACCGGTGCCATTACTCCGGTATTCTGCGGAGCGACCACGTTGTTGGCCGGCGTAGATCAGGTTCTGTGGGGTATAAAAAAATTGCTGCCAAGTGCGGCTCGTGGTGCCGGAGCTGAGGCAACGGATCGGGATGGAAATCCTGTAGAAGTGGAATGCACCCCGGATGCCCCTGTATGTGCGTATGTGTTTAAAACCGTGGCCGATCCCTTCGTGGGCAAGCTCAGCTATGTGAAAGTGGTTGCGGGTGAATTAAAGGCGGATAGTCCGGTTGTGAATAGCCGTACTGGCGAGCCTGAGCGCTTGGGCAAACTGGTAGCGCTGAAAGGCAAAAAGCAGACGGATATTTCCTCCATCGGAGCAGGAGATATTGGTGCTATCACTAAAATGGCCAATACCAAAACAGGAGATACTTTGTGCGCGCCAAGCCGTGTGGTGGCGTTCCCGGCACCGGTCTTTTCCAAACCCACGCTCTCCATGGCCATTAAAGTAAAACAGAAAGGTGACGAGAGCAAGATCAGCGGTGCTCTTCAGCGCCTGATGGAAGAAGATCCAAGCATTGGATATTCTATTAACACAGAGACTGTGCAGCAGATCCTTTCCGGTTTGGGCGAGCAGCATTTGGATGTAGTTTGTGCCAAGCTGAAAAGTAAATTTGGTGTAGAAGTCGGTTTGGCAGAGCCGCGTATTGCTTACCGTGAGTCAATTCGTAAAAAATGCAAGGCACAGGGACGTCATAAAAAACAGACTGGCGGCCATGGCCAGTTCGGTGATGTGTGGATTGAATTTGAACCCACCACAGAAGGAGACTTCATCTTTGAAGAAAAGGTGTTTGGTGGCAGCGTTCCGAAGAATTTCTTCCCTGCGGTCGAAAAAGGTTTGCAGGAAGCAGTTCGCCATGGCGTTCTGGCTGGATATCCGGTCGTTGGATTGAAGGCTACGCTTTTGGATGGTAGTTATCATCCGGTAGACTCTTCAGAAATGGCCTTCAAAATGGCAGCCAAATTGGCCTATAAAGCAGCTCTTCCAGAGGCTGGCCCAATTCTTCTGGAGCCCATCGGTTCTCTGAAAGCCTGTGTGCCTGGTGATGTGACCGGCGATATCATGGGTGAGGTAACAAAGCGGCGTGGCCGTGTGTTGGGAATGAATCCCGACGAAGATAATATGCAGATAGTGGAAGCGGAAGTTCCTGTCAGCGAAATGCATGATTTTACCAATTATTTGCGTCAGGCAACACAGGGAAGAGGTAGCTTTACCTTTGACTTTGTGCGGTATGAGCCGCTGCCCTCTATGCTCGAAGGAAAGGTCATCGAAGACGCAAAGAAATTTATGGACATTAAGTCCGATGAGGAGTAATTGCACTTCCAATAGCGCCAATGCTTTGCATTGGCGCTATTTCAGTTTTGAATGCATATAGAGACGGAAAGATGCATAAAATGCATCGTGTTCCTACAAAAAGAAGGAAACATTTTTTAACAAATGCCAACTTTTTGTCAATCTAGCGTATTTTTTGGGTTTTGGTTACAAAATGCACAAAAAATGTTAAGATGCTTGACATGGCATTATAAAATGTATATAATATCTCGTATTGTATGTTTACCATTTTAAAATGGTATGTCATATAGTCAGAGTGAAGGAGACCGAACACCATGGAGAAAGAGATCGTAATGACATACGCGGGCCTGCGTGCCATCGAAGAAGAGCTGGAAATGCTCAAAACGGTGAAACGTAAGGAAGTAGCTGAAAAAATTAAAGTTGCGCGCGGCTATGGCGATCTGTCCGAGAATAGCGAATACGATGAGGCTAAAAATGAGCAGGGAATGGTTGAAGGACGCATTGCCCTGTTGGAGAAAATGTTGAAACATGCTCGTGTGATCGATGAAGACGATTTGACCAACGACGCAGTCAGCGTAGGCAGCCACGTAAAATTGCGGGATGAGGACGGAGAAATAGAAGAATATGATATTACCGGCTCCACGGAGGCGGATCCCCTGGAAGGAAAAATTTCGGACGAATCTCCGGTAGGTGCGGCACTCATTGGGCATGCAGCAGGTGATAAAGTAGAAATTACACTGCCAAATGGTGCAGTAGTCTGTTATGAACTTTTAGAGATCAGCCGTTCTTCGATTTGAGAAGAAAGTTGTCAAATAAAAAGACTTTTTTCAAAAACAGGTGCCCACGGCACCTGTTTTTGTGTTATACTACAACTACATCAGAATGATTTTGGTACAATCGGGAGGATAACATGGCGATTGAAGAACGAAATGCAGCGACTCAGCCTGAGGAACAGGAAATGAGCGCACAGGAATACAATGAACTGGTGGCGGTGCGTCGGCAGAAGTTGAAAGAACTGCAGGAAACCGGCAAAGATCCTTTTGAACAAACAAAGTATCCTCAAAGCGATTTTGCGGCTGTTGTGAAAGCCAATTTTGAGGATGTACCCGAAGGAGAGCACGGCCCGGATGTTTGTATGGCGGGTCGTATGATGTCCAAACGCATTATGGGTAAGGCAAGTTTTGCTGATTTGCAAGATCGCACGGGACATATTCAAATGTATGTTCGCCGGGATGATGTAGGCACTGAGGAATATCAGGCATTCAAGAAATTTGATATCGGTGACATCGTTGGTGTAAAAGGTTTTGTGTTCCGCACCAAAATGGGTGAGATCAGCGTCCATGTAAAAGAAATTGTTTTGCTCAGCAAAAGCCTTTTGCCTTTGCCGGAGAAATTCCATGGATTAAAGGACACCGAGACTCGATATCGTCAACGGTACGTGGATTTGATCGTAAATCCGGATGTCAAAGAGACTTTTGTGAAACGCAGTGCGATTTTGCGAGAGTTGCGCAGCTATTTGGATGGCAAAGGCTTTTTAGAGGTTGAAACGCCGATTTTGACACCGTTCGAAATTGGCGCGGCAGCGCGGCCTTTTTTGACGCATCATAATACGCTGGATATGGACATGGTTCTGCGCATTGAGACGGAGCTTTATCTGAAACGGTTGATCGTTGGCGGAATGGAACGGGTTTATGAGGTAGGAAGAATTTTCCGCAATGAAGGAATGGATCCGAAGCATAATCCGGAGTTTACGACCATCGAACTCTATCAGGCATATACAGACTATTATGGCATGATGGACCTGGTTGAGGATATGATGAAAACCGTGGCAATGAAAGTCTGCGGTAGTCTGCAAATTTCCTATCAGGGCAAAGAGATTGACCTTTCTCATTGGGAACGCATGACGATGGTAGAATCGGTTAAGAAGTATTCTGGTGTTGATTTTAATGCCATCCAGTCGGATGAAGAAGCCATTGCGTTGGCCAAGGAGCATCATGTGGAGCTTCCAGAAATTCCGACCAAAGGAGCAATTTTGGCCGAATTCTTTGATGCTTTCGTAGAGGACAATCTCATTCAGCCGACGTTCATCTACGATTATCCTGTGGAAGTTAGCCCGCTTGCTAAACGCAAGCCAAATGACCCGATGATTACAGAACGGTTTGAATATTTTATCAATGCAACGGAATTTGGCAATGCGTTCAGCGAATTGAATGATCCGATCGATCAGAAGGAGCGGTTTGAACGCCAGGTGGCAGAGCGCAAACAGTTGGAGCCGACCAGCAAAGCACAGGTGGACTACGATTATGTAACAGCTTTGGAGTATGGATTGCCTCCCACAGGTGGTTTGGGATTTGGTGTGGACCGTTTGGTTATGCTTTTAACGGATTCCGCGTCTATCCGTGATGTTTTGCTGTTCCCCACCATGAAACCGTTGGATTAGTGGAGTTTTGTGATACGGGGCAGAATGTTTAAAGTGTGTACCGTGTAGCCAAAGGAAATCGGCACGGAGATATTCCGGCTTGCGTATTTTATTAAGATTCCTGAGCCTAAGGACATTTTCCGGAAAACATTTTAGGAAAATGTCCTTTTTGTTTGTAGATATATACTTCAGGAAATTCAGTGGAGAATTTTCTCTATTTTAAAATGTGATTGCCAAAGTTGAAAGAGGATATTAAAAAATGCAATTTAGTATGCGTGCAATGACAAGCAACAGAAAAATATGGCTTGTTGGAAAAATAATTGTATCTATGCTGTTGCTACTGGTCTTTTTACAGTCACTGTTTTTAAATGGGATACGACCTTATCAAAGCTACAAGGATTTTGAATCTACAAATATCTTTTCACCGGAGACGAGTGTTCCTGTTTCGGAAATGTCCGTATCACAGACTTTTATCTCTGAAGGAAATTTGTTAAATAATCTTTCCGTTTATCTTGCTGCGGGTTCAGACCAGAACGTTTTGATTACGCTCTCAGATTCCCAAGGGAAGGTTTTGAAAGAGCTTGAGTTTCGGACGGCTGACTATTCTCAAAACGCTTGGAATACAATTGGCTTTTCCTGTGATGGCTTGAAAAGAGGTCAGGCCTACACAATCTCTTTTTCAGGAGAGAATATTTTAAATTTTCTTGTTATTAATACTGCAGGTTCATCCGGGATTTTTCAAAATTGCTTTGACGCATCCGGCGAAATGGATGGCTCATTGGCAATAGGATTTCAGTTTACATATACCTATCTCACTTTAGGAAGTATTTTTGAAATTTTCATAAAAGTTTTTTCTGCGCTCATTTTGTGGCTTTTATTATCCTATACAGTCTTCCACATTGAGACGATGTGGATAGCATTTAAACAAGCAGAAAAAAAGGCAGGTTTGCCTTACGCCGCTTTTTTTGCGGTGATTGTTGCCATGTTGTTCAATCCTTTGGCCAGTGCTCGAAACCAAATGACAAAGTTCTCAAGAGTTATTGGCACTGGTGTAGTGTCTGGTGTGGATGTTTCTAAACGTGTGTCTAATTTTTACGTTTGGTATCTGTTATTTGGCTTGGCGTTTGTTGGTTTTTATTTGCTTTTCAATGCTTTACACCATGTCAAAAAGGGCGAAGAGGCGGAAAAAGCGCAAAGATTTTTGGACCATTTTATTGTTCTGGCGAATTGTGGACTGCTGATAAAATGCATTAATTACTTTCAGGAAAATACACAAACAAAGGAAGCGTTTCATCTTTCGGAATATGTCATGCTTCTGATTGTTGGCATGGCTGCTGCGTACATATTTTTTCATCTGGATCGCTGTATTTCGGTAGAAAAATTTTGCAAGTTGTGCTTTATAGGGGCATGTCTCAGTTATCCTCTCAATGTGATCATTGCTACAGAGTGGGATTCGGGACGAATACTATTGGGCATATTGTTCATCCTTGAAATTGGCATTGTTTTATTTGTCAAACTAGGGGGAGGGCGTCTTTTTAGTCGTTCAGGAGTTGATTCCCTTTTGCAAACCGGAGTCTTTGTTCTGTCGTTTGCACCACTGATGACGTCCGTTTACATTGAGCTGATTCACGTATTGAACCAATGGGGAATTTTTGTAGCACATCCGGCAAAGTACTATAAGGTTGCCTGTCTATTGGGGTTTGTAATCTGGATTCTCGCTGCAGCGATATTCAACAAGAAAAAAATTAGGTTGCCGCAATGGAAACAAATCGTTTTTCCGTTACTTGTTTTGGGATTCGCTTGTTTGGCCAATCAGATTCCGCTTTCCCAAGTTTATCCCGTATCGGAGACGAACAATTCGCACATCTTTGAAGAAGCGAATGCAGGAATTTTAATCAATGATTTTTTGAATTTTGGTGTTATACCCAATGTGGAGCATTACGGCGGCCATATGATGATGGCGGTTTGGGAAGGCATTTTATACGGAATTGTGAATCGAGATTTTGCAGGGGCGTTTGTGTCTCCATATTCCCCATTATTTGATGTCTTTCTGTGTGTGTTATTTTACTATTTGGTAAAATACGTTTGGAATGAGAATATAGCTCTTTTTGCGGCTTTGTTGTTCCCGTTCTATGCTTCCTGGAATTACTACGGGCTGGGTATGCTAATTTGTCTTGCCGCTATGGCATATATTAAAAAACCTACTTACCCCAAAGCGATTCTGGTTTGGGCTGCTTTTATTTGGTGTGCCTTTTATCGATTGGATTTGGGGACAGCTTTTGGTTTGGCTCTTATTATTTCGATGGCCATTTATTGCATTGTTAAAAGGGATGTGACTGTTGCCAAACAATTATCGATTACATTGATCGGTTGGGCAATTGGCGGCACTTGCCTTTGGTGCATCCTTTGCATTGCCAAACAAGTCAATCCCATCAGTCGTTTATTGGAATTTTTAATGGTGAATTTTTCCAATCAGAACTGGGCATATGCTGAAATCGGCGATCCATCGCTTGCCTCGTTCAGTTGGTTCTATGTAATTATTCCATTTTTGATGGTTGTCTCATTAATCTACGTGCTATTTTCCAAGGAATTAAGAAAACGCATTGGACCGGAAAAATGGCTGATGCTTATGATATTCGGGTGGAGTTATTTTATAAATATTCCAAGAGGTCTGGTTCGTCACTCACTTTTTGAGATGGCCACAAAATTTATGACTTGGTGCGGGTATTTGTTTTTGGCAATGACAGTAAGTTTCTATAAAAAGAATCCGAAGCTGTTTTTGCCCTCTTTCTTGGTGCTCATTTTATGTGGTACTCTCTTTGTAAGTGATGCAAATTTCTCTGAAAGTCCGATGCTAGAGACCGCTGTCGCAAAACCTTCATCCATAGTGGAAAGCTGGAATCCTGGTCGCTTTGATGAAAAAGGTGAAAATACTTATTGGGAACAGTTGAAAGCGGATGGTCAGATCGTTCAGAGAGTACAGTTTACGGAGGGGCTGCAGCAGTATGCGGACAAGTATAAAGTAATTGAGTTCCTCTTGGAGGACGATGAGACCTTTGTGGATTTTACTAATAAAACATTGCTTTATTGTATGCTTGGCAGAGAATGTCCGGTTTATATTTCTCAATCGCCATTACAGTTATCCGGAGAGTTTATGCAGGAAAAATTTGTTGAAGAGATTGAGGGAATCCCGATTGTTCTTATGCCTGCGGAATTGGAGGACAACTATTCCATTGCAATGGATGGAATCACAAATGCCTATAAGTATTATAAGATTTCAGAGTATATTTACCAAAATTATCAACCACTTTATAAATACGGTGCGGATTATTCTATCTGGTGCCTTCCTGAAAAATATACAGAATACCGTGAGAAATTGACGGATTATCTTGCGGATACGGAATATGTCAGTTCCTTGTTGGATTCAGAGGGCTTAATTTTCGACAATCTGGAGTTGTCCGCAGAAGAAGGAACTTCTGTTGTGGCGTATACGCAGGCAGACCCGATGATCATGGAGCTGCAAACCCTGATAGATTTATCTCCCTTTATGAATTTGGAGATGGTCGTAAACGTAGCGTATGAAACAGACAACGATGGAACGATGAAGCTTTACTACACAACTGTTGCAGGCGAAAATTATCAGGAAGAAAAGTCTGAAACGGTTGCTGTCTCCGGCGAAGGAGTAGCCTCGTTTACAGTTCCCGTTACGGAATATACGCGAATTCGGTTAGATCTTCCAGATCAGGCTACGGTCAAAATCCGGTCTCTCTCTGTGGGTGGTGCAGATGATTTTATTTCCTATGGATATGACGGTCCGGTTCGGTCTGTCGATGAAAACGGAACGGTTTCCTATAGTTATGTGAGCAGTAACCATAATCATACTCTAAAGGATTTGCCAAGAATTTGGGCAGAGGGTGATGTCAAAAAGTCCAGCGAAAATTCCGTATTGCAGAAAATGGTAAAACAGAACGATGTCTATTTATTTGAGGCCGATTCAATCAATCGTGCGAATGGGAATTATTTAAAAATCTCTGCCACTTATAACGGCAATGACACAGGGGGATTGTTTGAAGCAGACGATGAATCTATTGATGGTATTGTGACATTGGGTACGTATGAAGACGATGGCCAGTTTAAACCGAAGTATCGTTATATAGTAACATTCAAAGAAGGATATCATGATTATATGATCAGATGCAGTGCAGATTATTACTGGTATCTTGGGGATGTAAATGCGGTACAAATTGAGGCGAATGAGCAACTCAGTGACGTAACACTGTATTTGTTGGAAGGCGATTAAGTCGGACAAATGGTGCTCTGTGGAACGATTTGAGAAATTTCTTGATGTATGTAGGTAAACAATCTCATAGGATTTGTAATTGTCTTTCTTTCGAACGTGGTATAATTAAGAAACCAGAGTCGCCGATATTTCGGCGACTCTGGTTTTTGTAAAATTCGGAGAATACTGACACAAATTTTTCCAAGTATTTTGCGCAAGACGCTTGTAACAGCACGTGATGTATGTTACTGTGGATAAGTAAAAGTGTTGAAGGGTGCCCGGCATTCTATGAATGGTCGGGAGAATAGGGAAACAGGTGCAAGACCTGTGCGGGACCGCCGCCGTAAGAGTGGAGTCCGACTTCATCAAGTCACTGTGAGGTACACACGGGAAGACGAAGTTGGGTGAGGATGCTCAAGCCGGAAGACCTGCCCATCAGCACTGCCGGAAGGCAGGACCATACGACGGACGGACTAAACGCTCGTATGGGAGAGATCGGAGTGCACCATTTTGGGGACACTTGGATATTTCTGCCCTTTCCCGGTTTCGGGAAAGGGCTTTTTGCGCTCCGAAAAAAATAGAAAGGAATGTTAAAATGACTCAAAATGAAAAAAGATTTTTGGCTTTTTCCATGGGGATAAGCGGCGTTTTGACTGTACCACAAAGCGCATCTGCAATGCACATCATGGAAGGGTATTTGCCGCCGCTGTATTGTATAGTTTGGGGCGCATTGTGTATTCCCTTTTTATCTTTTGGAATACTCCGTATTCGTCGAACAGCGCGCGAGAAAAGAAAGTCGTTGCTGCTATTAGCGATGGCGGGCGCGTTTGTTTTTGTTGTATCTTCACTGAAAATTCCCTCAGTATTCGGAAGCTGTAGCCACATGACAGGAACGAGTTTGCCTGCCCTTTTGTTTGGGCCGGCTATTGCATCTGTATTGGGAATTATTGTGTTGATGTTTCAGGCTGTTCTTTTGGCGCATGGTGGTTTGACCACACTGGGAGCCAATACATTCAGCATGGCCGTAGCAGGGCCATTGCTTTCTTGGCTGATTTACCAGGCGTGTCAAAAGATGCGAGTAAATAGAAAGTTGTCAATTTTTCTTGCTGCAGCCTTGGGAGATTTATTTACCTATTGCGTGACCAGTGTACAATTGGCTCTCGCATATCCTTCTGCTGAAGGCGGAATCGCTGCCAGTGCGGTACGTTTTTTGAGTGTCTTTGCGCCCACTCAATTGCCGTTGGCAATTATTGAGGGGATTATGACGGTTTTAGTAGTGATGGGAATGGAGAGCTATGCGCAACCGGAATTGCGCGAAATTGGATTTTTGAAGGAGGGCGCGCAATGAGAGAAAAAAGTAAATGGGTCCTTTTGGCGTTGGCTTTTGTAATCTTCTTGGTAGTTCTTCCTTTGTGCATAAACCCAAGTGCGGAATTTAAAGGAACCGACGATGCGGGGAGTGAAGTTGTAGAAGAAATCGAGGAAGGTTCCTTTGAACCTTGGTTTACACCTGTTTTGGAAAGGGCAATTGGCAGCGAATTGCCCGGAGAGATCGAGAGTTTGCTGTTTTGTGTCCAGACAGGGATTGGAGTAGGTGTTTTAGCTTTTGGATTTGGTTATCTGGTAGCAAGAAAAAAGTATTCCTCCCAATCCGAAAAGGAGCGCTAAAAAGGTGTTGATCGTCGTTTTTACAGCGTTTGTGGTTTGGAGTCTTCTGGTAGGGAGCATTCCCTCTGCTGGAGCGATTTTCGTCGGTGCGATTTTAGGCATGATGCTGAAGCGGCATGGACATTCCCATGCCGTTGCGCTCCAAGTCGATTATTTAGCACGACATTCTCGGTTTTCAGTGGTCGATCCTTGTGTAAAGTTGTTTTTCTGTATGGGATTGGTTATTCTATGCGTTTTGTCTCAAACGCCGTGGCCACCGATTGTGTTGTTTTTGCTGCTGGCAACGATGACATGTGCGGGTGGGGTTGATGTGCGTGTTTATTGGTCGGTTTTAACGGTTCCGGCTCTATTTTTAGTGGCTGGAACGGTTGCGATGTTGTGGACCTATTCTCCCGTATCCAGTGGAATAGTATACGTACCCTTGGGGAAGGGGTATCTAGTTTTAGAATACGCCAGTCAGCAAATCGCGAGGCTGGTAGCAGCACGTGCGTTGGGATCCGTCAGTTGTCTTTACTTTTTAAGTCTTACTACGACTATGTCAGAAATAGTGGAGGCTATGCGTCGTTTTCACTTTCCACCAGTAGTCCTGGATTTGTGCATTCTGATTTATCGGTATATATTTTTGCTGCTCGTTACCTTTCAAAATATGAATCATGCAGCGACAAGCCGATTAGGGTTTGTGGGAGCAGGACGAAGCATCCGAACAGCGGGTATTCTTTATGGGAACCTTTTGGCACGAAGTTTTCGACGCGCGCAGGCGTGTTTTGATGCGATGGAAAGCCGCTGCTGTATGGAACATATTCAGTTCTATACCCGCAAAGATACGGTGAAAATCTCACATATTGCAGTTGGGACGGTATTGATGTGCGCGATGGCAATTGCGGTATTATATAAGGGATAATATGGAGCAGAGTGTGATTGAATTACTTCGATTTGAGCATGTAGATTATAAATATCAAGGACAGCAAGAAGCGCTACACGATTTGAATGTATCTATCAACGCTGGTGAGCGCGTAGCTGTGCTGGGAGAAAATGGCGCGGGAAAATCCACCTTTTTCTTGTTGGCAAATGGTGTTTTAAGCCCTGAAAAAGGAAAGATTTTTTTTAAAGGAACGGCCATTAACAACAATAAAAAAAGTTTGAATGTGCTGCGCAAGGGAGTTGGCCTGGTTTTTCAGGATCCGGATGTTCAGATTCTGGGAGGAAGCGTAGAAGAAGAGATTAGTTTTGGCCCTATGAATTTGGGGCTTCCAGTAAATGAAGTGCTTCGCCGTGTGAACGATGCGCTGAGTTGTTTTGAACTGCAAGAATATAGAAATCGTGCACCTCATGATCTTTCTGGCGGAGAGAAAAAACGGGTCACACTGGCAGATTCTATCGTCATGAATCCAAGTCTTTTACTGTTGGACGAGCCAGCATCTTCTTTGGATCCGTTCCATACACGTCGCTTGGAAGAAAATTTAGACACGTTGTCGGAAAGTGGAATGGGACTTGTCATTTCGACTCATGATGTGGATTTTGCATGGAGATGGGCTGATCGAGTACTGATTTTTCAAAAAGGGCGTTTAAGGGCCGATGGAAGCCCATATGTCGTTTTGGAAAATGACCAGCTTTTGAAAGAATGCGGATTGGAGCAGCCGGTATTACTGCGGGTCGCGCGCTTGTTGGGAATGACGCCACCGCCGCGAACCATAGAGGAGTTGGAGCATAGATGGAACAGCTAAATAAGCGGGCCTTGTTGGCGGTTAGTTTTGGAAGCAGTGTAGAGCGGGCACGCAAGGAAATTGATGAAGTGGAACGGGCATGGATTTCCCAAACGCCCGAGCGGGATTTTTATCGTGTGTATACCAGCCCCACGATTCGGCGTATCCTCGCACAGCAGGGACAAAAAATTTTGAATTTGCCAGAGGCATTGGAGTACTTGGCAAACAACGGATATATGGATGTAGTGGTGCCAATCACACATTTTTTGTACGGATTTGAGTATGAAAAGCTCCGGGAAGAAACACTCAGTTTTCAAAATCGGTTTTGCCGACTGCGCCTTGGACGGCCACTTATAGCGGATAGCGAAAGTTTGCAAAAGATGGTAAGGTGTATTCTGCACACTTATCCGGTACAGGATGGTCTTGTTCTTTTGGGGCATGGGACAGAGCATTTTGCAAACATGGTCTACCCGGCGCTGCAAACAGCATTTCGTCTTGCGGGTGCACAACATGTTTACGTTGGAACAATAGAAGGTTGGCCATCTTGCCAGGATGTACTGGATCAACTTAGAGAAGATGGATGTCATCAAGTTCTTTTAGCCCCGCTTATGTTGGTGGCGGGCGATCATGCCTTAAATGACATGGCGGGAGAGCAGCCCGATAGCTGGAAATGTCGGTTAGAAGCTGCGGGACTCAAAGTGCAATGTTGCATCAATGGTTTGGGAGCTATTCCCGAAGTACGTAAGATGTACCAAGAGCGACTGCGGGAAATTTTACGACCGGAGGAACAAAATGTCCTTTGAATATTACATTCAGTCAGGCGGAAAAAAGCTGCGCTGTGGTTATACTACGGGAACTTGTGCTGCATTGGCGGCTGCTGGTGCGACTCAATTTTTGTTGAGCAAACGGATACCGGATGTCCTTTCCATTATGACGCCCAAGGGAATTAGGGTCACCGTCGAACCGAAATTTTGCCGCATGGAAGGAGATTATGCCTGTTGTGCGATTGAAAAAGACGGTGGCGACGATGCAGATGTGACGAATGGTGCATGGATCGAGGCCTGTGTTTGTCTTACAGACGACCATGGGATTCAAATAGAAGGGGGACCGGGAGTAGGAAGAGTGACCAGAGCCGGGCTGGATCAGCCCGTGGGACAAGCAGCCATCAACAGTGTACCTCGCAGGATGATACAGGATGCGGTACAACAAATATGTCGGTCTTGGGGATTTGAAGGCGGAGTGCGGGTCGTTGTCCGGGTACCTGACGGAGAAAAGCTGGCTCCTAAAACCTTTAATCCACACCTTGGAATTGAAGGTGGTATTTCCATTTTGGGAACATCCGGAATTGTGGAGCCGATGAGTACACAGGCGCTGGTTGATACGATTGCGATTTCTCTTCGTCAGGCCAGAGCGCAGGGGGCAAAGCGAATTGTTCTAACCCCCGGAAATTATGGAGAGGCATTTTTGACACAGACCGGAATGGATCAAATGGGAATTCCCATCATCAAGTGTTCCAACTTTATAGGCGATGCGTTGGATGAAATCGCTGTGTTGGAATTCGAAGAAGTGTTGTTAGTAGGGCATGCGGGGAAATTGGTCAAGCTGGCGGGCGGAATTATGAATACTCATAGCCGGTGGGCTGATTGCCGCAGCGAACTATTTTGTGCGCACGCCGCCATCTGTGGCGCATCCCAACAGATATGTTCTCAAGTGATGGATGCTGTGACGGTGGATGAGTGTATTGCCGTTTTGGACAAAGTCGGATTACGACAAATGGTGCTGGAAAGCCTTTTGCAGGAAATAGAACGCCATCTATACCGGCGAGCTGCAGGAGCTTATCGTATTGGTGCTGTATTGTTTACAAATCAATTTGGTTTTTTAGGGCAGACAAAGGAAGCCGCAAAGATTTTGGCTCAATGGGAGGCTATCAAAAAGTGAGAAAAGGTATTTTTTACAGTGTTGGAATTGGGCCAGGGGATCCGGAGCTGATCACACTGAAAGCAATTCGAATTTTGAGAAAATGCTCGGTAGTGGCAGCGCCTCAGACAAAAAGCGGGGAAATGTTGGCGTTGTCCATTGCACGCCAGGCGGTAAACTTGGAGGATAAGCAGGTCTTGCCTCTGCAATTTACCATGTCTCGGAACAGAAAGGAACAGCAAGCGGCACATTTCAAAGCGGCACAAAAGGTAAAAAATTATCTCGATTTGGGCCAAGATGTGGCTATGTTGAATTTGGGGGATGTCTCCATTTATGCGACCGCCTCTTATCTTGCACAAATTTTGCAAGAGGATGGATATGAGACGAAAATGGTACCGGGTGTGACAAGTTTTTGTGCGGTGGCTGCAAGATTGAATCTTAGTCTAACCGATATGGATACGCCTGTGCATATTATTCCTGGTTCCAGTCAAGAGGCTTTGTCAAAGTCTTTGGAGATGCCTGGAACGAAAGTCTTGATGAAATCCGGTCGTCAGCTTCCGGAAGTGTTAGAACAACTTGAAAAAAGCGGGAAATTAAAAGCCAGCGCGATGGTGTGTAACTGCGGACTTGCAGACGAACAGGTATACCAGGATTTGTCAAAGTTTCCTGTGGAGCAGCAGGCGGGTTATTTTGCTACAATTGTTGTCAAGGAGGATTAAATCGATGGTCCATTTTGTGGGAGCGGGGCCGGGAGCCCCGGATTTGATCACCCAGCGAGGTGCATTCCTTGTCCAGAAAGCGGACGTGGTCATTTATGCGGGAAGCCTGGTAAATCCCGTGATTTTGGGCATGTGTCGGCAAGACTGCTCTGTTTACAATAGCGCGCACATGACTTTGGAACAAGTTTTGCAGGTTTTTCAAAAAGCCTCAGAAAAGGGACAGGAAGTAGTTCGCTTGCACACGGGAGACCCATGTTTATATGGGGCTATTCGGGAGCAAATGGATGCGCTTGATCGTTTAAACATTCCATATGATGATACACCGGGTGTTTCCAGCTTTTGTGCTGCGGCTGCAGCGCTAAATGCAGAGTATACACTTCCGGATGTTAGTCAGACAGTGATCATTACGCGTCTGGCAGGACGTACGCCTGTGCCTGAATCGGAGAATCTTTCCACACTGGCTTTACATGGCGCGACTATGGTGATTTTTTTATCCTCCGGAATGCTGGATGGCGTTCAGAAGGCTCTTTTAAAGGGGGCATATACCGAAAATACACCAGCGGCTTTGGTCTATAAGGCCAGTTGGCCGGAAGAAAAAGTGGTTCGCTGTACAGTAGGAGAATTAGCAGCCATGGGGAAAAAACATGATATTTCCAAAACGGCGCTGGTGTTGGTAGGAGATTTTTTGTCTAAAGAATATCAAAGAAGTCGTCTTTATGATCCGACTTTTTCCACTGGATTTCGGGAGGCAGAAAGATGAGACCGTGGCTTTTGGCGTTTACGGATAAGGGGATGAAGTTGGCCAATGAGTTAGCACAAGCGCTGGATGGAAAAGCATTTCGGTGCAATGAATCGCTTTCGTTGAGTGCATGGACTGAACAAGCTTTTTCTGAAGCGGATGCTTTGATATTTGTAGGAGCTGTCGGTATTGCAGTGCGTGCGGTGGCGCCATATGTCAAGAGTAAGGCTTCGGATCCTGCCGTAATCGTGGTGGATGAGTGCGGTCAGTTTGCAGTTTCGCTTCTTAGCGGTCATTTGGGCGGCGCAAACAAATTGGCAAAACGTATCGCCGCCATTTGCGGTGCGACGCCTGTCATCACGACTGCCACAGACGTAAATGGCGTGTTTGCCGTCGATGAATGGGCTAAAAGACAAAACTGTGCAGTATTAGATCCTTCACGAATCAAAGAAATTTCGGCAAAGATACTCGGAGGGAAGACTGTAACCCTTCACAGCCTTTGGCCGGTGCAGGGGACTCCGCCGCAGGGGATGCAGCTCGGTCAACCCGGTGATTTTGAACTCACGTTATACGGTCGAGATGAAGGTGTTTTGAGAGTGGTTCCCCGAATCGCAGTATTGGGTGTGGGGTGTAAAAAACAAACATCACAAAGTCTGTTAGAACAGTCCTTTCAGCTTCTTTTACAAGAAAGCGGTCTGTCCGAAAAAGCCTTTTATAAGGTATGTACCATTGATTTGAAACAGAATGAGCCAGGTCTGCGGGCATTTTGTGCCAATCGGGGATTGGCGTTTCAAACCTTTACTGCATCTCAGTTGCGCAGTGTTTCCGGAACATTTTCTGCGTCGGATTTTGTGCAGAGCGTGACAGGGGTGGACAATGTATGTGAACGGAGTGCTGTGCTGGGCAGTGAAGGTGTTCTCTATCGAAAAAAACAGGTGAGCGATGGAGTGACCATGGCGGTAGCCTTGGCTCCCTTTGCTCCAGATTGGCGGTGGAACGATGAATAAAGTGTATGTAGTTGGTCTTGGTCCGGGCAAAAAAACATTTATGACTCAGCAGGCATTGGCTGCGATGGAACGCGCAGATGTATTGTGCGGGTATACGGTATACGTGGATTTGGTAAAGGATCTTTTTCCGGAAAAAGAGTGTTTTGTGACACCTATGACCAAGGAATTGGAGCGCTGTCACTGGGCGCTGGAGACTGCATCAAATGGGAAGACAGTGGCTTTGGTTTGCAGTGGAGACGCTGGTGTGTATGGAATGGCAGGGCCTGTGGTACAATTGGCAGCTCAGTATCCTCAAGTGGAAGTGGAGGTCGTTCCAGGCGTTACATCTGCTTTGTCAGGAGCGGCCGTCTTGGGCGCACCGCTGATGCATGATTTTTGTGTGATTTCATTGTCGGATTTGCTCACACCATGGGATAGAATTGAGCGTAGATTGGCTTGTGCGGCTGAAGGCGATTTTGTAATTTGTCTGTACAATCCATCCTCTAAAAAGCGTTCGGATTATTTGCGTAGAGCCTGTGAAATTCTGTTGCAGAAAAAAAGCGCAGACACGGTTTGCGGATGGGTGCGTAATATTGGACGGGACGGTCAGGAAAAGCGCATTCTTACGCTTGGGCAATTACAGCAAGAAGAGGTAGATATGTTTACAACGGTATTTGTGGGGGCCAGTACGACACAACTTGTGGAAAATCGTATGGTAACGCCCAGGGGGTATAAAACAAAACCATGAAAATTTTGCTGTTTGGCGGAACGACAGAAGGTCGACTTCTCGCTCATGAATTGGCTGCGCTCAAAGCGCAGGTTACTATTTGTGTCGCTACTGATTTGGGCGAAGAAGAATTAGGAGATAAGTGCGGATTGTCAGTTCGTTCCGGGCGCCTGGATCAAAATCAGATGGAAACGCTTATGACAGCATTTGATTTGTGTATTGATGCGACCCATCCCTATGCTGTCTTGGCCAGTCAAAATATTCGGCAAGCCTGTGTGAATACAAAGATTCCATATAGACGGGTATCTCGAAAGGCGAGTATGGTTCCGTCAGACGTTTTATCGGTATCGAATGCCTGTGAGGCGGCGGAGTACCTTGCACAAAAGAATGGAAATATTCTCTTAACAACAGGGGCAAAAGAATTGCCTTTCTTTTCCGAAATTGCACGGGAAAGATTATATGTGCGGGTTTTGCCTACTTGCGAAAGTATTAGTGCCTGTGAAAAAGAGAAAATCCCACACAAGAACATTTTGGCATTGCAGGGGCCTTTTTCGAAAGAGTTGAATGAGGCACTGTTGCATCAATTTTCTATTTCGTGGCTGGTGACCAAGGATGGCGGATGTGCCGGTGGGTTTGAGGAAAAAGTACAGGCAGCAAAAAATACTGGTGTACGGATGATTGTCATCCGCAGACCAGAAGACGAGGGAGAAGACTGGCAAACCATTTTAAAGGAGTGCAAGGAAAAATGGATATGCACATAACATTGGCTGGGGTCGGTGGAGGCACTTGGGATACAATGACATATGAGTGTGTAAATGCATTGTCGCAAGCACAATGTGTCATCGGGTCCGAGCGTTTGCTTGAGATGCTTCCGTCTTCTTGCACGGCGCATCGTATGAAGGCTTCTCTTCCGGAACAAGTGTGTAAAAAAGTGCTTGAAGCCCAAGAATATGGACCTAATTGCGTTGTTTTGTACAGCGGAGATACCGGTTTCTATTCGGGTGCGGCCCTTTTTTTATCTGTGCTAAAAACGCAGGGACTTTCTGCCCGCGTTTTGCCCGGAATTTCCAGTGTCCAACTTTTGGCAGCAAAACTTGGACGTTCTTGGCAAGATTGGAATCTCGTTTCGGCCCATGGCAAAGAGTGCAACCCGGTGGCGGAAGTGTGCAGCGGCCGTCCGACTTTTTTTCTCACAGGTGGTTGTTTAGGCCCCGCAGAATTGTGTTCCATTCTTACTCAGGCAGATCTTGGAGATCTTTCGGTTTGGGTGGGAGAAGATCTTTCCTACCCAAATGAAAAAATTACGGCACTGACAGCAAAGGATTGTGCCGTGCGAAAATGGACAGCCTTGAGCGTGCTGTTGGTCGATCCTGCACCACGAATTTCGAAACGCACGCCGGGAATTGAGGATGAGGCCTTTGTACGTGGGGAAGTTCCCATGACAAAGCGGGAAGTTCGTGCTGCAATTTTATCCAAGCTGGCAGTGGGGCCCAATGATGTTTGTTGGGATGTGGGCGCTGGAACGGGAAGCGTGAGCGTGGAGTTGGCGCTTTGTGCGGAACGGGGACAGGTATTTGCCATAGAGTGTGAACAGCGCGCAGTTGAATTGATTGAAGAGAATCGAAAGCGTTTTAAGACCTGGAATCTGGCGATTGTACCAGGATATGCGCCGGATGCGCTCAAGACTCTGCCAGCGCCGGATGTGGTATTTGTAGGCGGAAGCAAAGGGAAAATGCAAGACGTGGTACAGGAGGCCCTAACACGCAATCCTTCTGCTCGCATATGTATCACAGCCATTGCGCTGGAAACACTGGGGGCGGCGGTCAAGGCATTGACCGTTCATGGTTTGGCGGCACAAGTCACGCAGATTTGTGTAAATCATGCGTATCCCGCGGGAAATTTGCATCTGCTTATGGCGAACAATCCAATTTTTTTGATTGCGGGGAATTGCCCATGATGGAATGTATGCTGACAGCACTGTCCTCCGGAAGTGGAAAGACCGCCGTAGCATGTGCTCTTTTAGCCGCTTTGAAAAAGAGAGGAATGACTCCCTGTGCATTCAAATGTGGGCCGGATTATATTGATCCTATGTTTCACCGGGCAGTATTGGATGTGCCCAGCCACAATTTGGACCTTTTTTTAAGTAGTGAGCAAAAGGTTCGCAGTTTGTATGAACGCTATTCAGCGGGATATACGGCGGCCGTGGTAGAGGGAGTGATGGGATTTTATGATGGTGTGGGCGGCGTTACAGATCAGGCAAGCGCTTGGCATGTTTCCCAAGTACTGAACCTTCCGGTTGTGCTGGTTTTACGCCCAAAAGGAACCAGTCTGACTCTGGCTGCGCAGGTAAAAGGACTGCTTTCGTTTCGTTCACAAAACCATGTGATTGGGATCCTTTTAAATGATTGTTCGCCGATGCTGGCCAAAAGCTTAAGTCCAATGCTGGAAGAGCAGACCGGTTTGCCGGTTTTGGGCTTTTTACCCTCTATGGAGCAGGCATCTTTTGAAAGTCGGCATTTGGGATTATTGACAGCGGCAGAGATTCAGGACCTCTCAAGTCGGATTGACGCAATGGCAAGTCAAATGGAGCAAACTGTAAATTTGACTAGGCTAATTGAGTTGTGTGAGCGAACCGCCCCTAGCTCTAAGCGCAGCAAAGTTTGGGATTCGCAAGGTCCGTGGATTGCGGTGGCGCGAGATGCGGCGTTTTGTTTTACCTATGAAGAAACATTGGATGTTCTTCAGGATGCAGGAGCAAGGTTGACCTTTTTTAGTCCGTTAAGAGACGCATGCTTGCCTGAAAGAGCACAGGGGCTTTATTTGCCGGGGGGATATCCAGAACTGTATGCTGAAGAATTATCAGCAAATGAAACAATGCGAGCATCCGTACGTATGGCTGCCCAAAAGGGAATGCCAATCGTGGCAGAATGCGGAGGATTTTTATATTTGGGACAAGATCTTGAAAATGTGGATGGAATTTCTTTTGCTATGGCAGGAGTACTGCCTGGACATGGTGTAAGCGGAAAAAAACTTGTGCGTTTTGGATATGCTCAGTTGAAAGCTGAGAAAGATAGTCTGTTGTTCCGCACAGGTGAGCAGTTTCCATTTCACGAATTTCATTATTGGGATAGTACGCATCCGGGCATGGATCTTGCCGCTCAGAAAACTGTAACCGGGCGCGAATGGAGCTTTGGATTTGCAACTCCGACTCTTTATGCGGGCTTTCCGCATTTGTATTTTGCAGGTACACCGGTATTGGCTCATCGGTTCGTACAGGCTGCGTGTGCCTTTGGAGCGGGCGGAGTTTAGTAGGGAAGAGGCGAAAAAATGGAACTGTACGAGTTTTTAAAAAGTATTCCGCCTGCAGACGAGAAAGCACGGAATGAGGCACATCAACACTGGATGGAGTGCGCCAAGCCTCTGGGAAGTTTGGGCCTTTTGGAAACGGCCTTGGAAGACATCGCTGCGCTTACAAAAGATGCACAAATAAAACTATTTCCCCGAGCGGTGTTGGTGCTATGCGCGGACAATGGAGTAGTAGCGCAGAGAGTTACGCAGACGGACAGCAGTGTGACCAGTGCCGTGGCATACAATCTTGCCGCGGGAAAAACGGCGGTATGCCGAATGGCGGCAGTGGCAAAATGCACTGTGGTTCCGGTGGATTTTGGAATTCGGGATTTTGTTCCGGTGTCTGGTGTGTTGAATCGGCGAGTAGGCAATGGAACAGCGGACATCACGCAAGGCCCGGCGATGACTCGTGCACAGGCGGAGCAGGCAATCCGGAACGGAGTAGAACTGGTGCGACAGTATGCAGAAAAAGGCATTCGATTGATTGCCACCGGAGAGATGGGAATTGGAAATACTACCACGGCCAGCGCTGTGGCCAGCGTACTGCTACATCGTGAACCCGCTCAGATGACTGGAAGAGGGGCCGGATTATCCAACGAAGGTTTAAAAAGAAAGATTTCAGCCATTGAAAATGCGATTGAAAAAAATAGACCGGACGCATCGGACCCAGTGGATGTGCTGGCTAAGGTGGGTGGATTTGATATTGCAGGAATGTGCGGCATCTTTTTAGGCGGAGCAGCGTTTCGCATTCCTGTGTTAATAGACGGGTTCATCAGTGCCGTAGCGGCGTTGTGTGCCACACGGCTTTGCCCAAATGCGACTAAGGCAATGTTGGCCAGCCATGTGTCGGCAGAACCTGCCGGTAGTTTGCTTTTGCAAGCGTTAGAAAAAAGACCACTCATCACAGCAGGTATGCGCTTAGGCGAGGGAACAGGCGCTGTAGCTGCTATCCCTCTGCTGGATATGGCGCAGGCGGTGTACAGTGAGTGTTACACATTTGAGCAAAGTGGAATTGAAGCATATACTCCGCAGGAAGGCATGGATGAAAGGTAAATGTTTACTTTGATTGTAGGAGGCGCCGCCTCCGGAAAAAGC
>NZ_CAUWGY010000008.1:0-61914 GCF_963558415.1 uncultured Ruthenibacterium sp.
ACCATAGTTGCGAGAGTCAAAATCAGCGTAGAGGCGTCCCAGCATGACTCCGACCTGAGAAAGTGGCATGTATCCGTCTTCATCGGAGTCGAAATCAATAATTTCCCGGATTTTTTCTACGATCATATCCAATGGAACAAAGGCTGCAGCAAGTTCTTCGTCATGATGCGGTTCGGCAGGAGAACAGATGGTTTCGGGCTCTTTATCACGAAGTGGCTCAGACTCCTTTTTGCGCGCGGTACGCGGTTGTTTCTTGGATGCCTTGGATTGTGCCTTTTTCTCCGATTCTGGTGGAATGCTCGTTTCGTTCTTTTTCATCCCCATCAGTACATCCAAATATTTGAATGTGTCACATGCCGATTTGAACGCTGTGGGTGTTTTGTTTTCGCCCATGCCAATTACAAACATTCGGCTTTCGCGCAGTCGGGTTGCCAGACGCGTAAAATCTGAGTCCGAACTGACCAAGCAAAACCCATCAACATTTTTTCCGTAGAGAATATCCATGGCGTCAATGATCATGGCAGAGTCCGAAGCGTTTTTCCCTTGGGTATAACTGAATTGCTGGATAGGTGTCAGATTATGTTCTAACAACACTTTTTTCCAACTGGCCATATCCGAAGCAGTCCAGTCACCATAAATTCGCTTATAGGCTGGAGTGCCATACATACTCACTTCGTCGATAATTGTTTTGATATACTTGGGAGAGACATTTTCTGCATCAATTAAAAGTGCGATTACTTTGCCGTTTTCCATAGTTCCTCTTTCCTTTTAATGGACAAATATCAATTGCTTTTATTATACAAGATAATTCTCGCAAAGTACAATGGCGCTTGCACTTTCTTTGGGTGCGCCATATAATGATAGAAATGCTATTTCATGGCAGATCGTAAAAGAGGGGCTTACAAGTATGACGGAATTTTTAGTCAAGCACTTTATCCGAGATCCAGAGAATACGCAAGATGTGGCCGTCCGCACGGCCTTTGGCAATTTGGCGGGTGTGGTCGGCATCGTGTGTAATGCATTTTTGTGTGTCTCGAAGCTTCTAGTGGGTACAATTTTTGGAAGTATTTCAATTACTGCAGACGCAGTAAACAATCTTTCCGACGCGTCGTCTAGCATTATCACCTTGCTGGGTTTTAAACTTTCGAGCCGTCCTGCGGATGAAGAACATCCTTATGGACATGCGCGAATTGAATATTTGGCAGGTCTGTGTGTATCCGTAATGATTCTTGTAATCGGAGTGGAACTGGCCAGAAGCAGTATAGATAAAATTATTCATCCTACACCGGTAGTATTCAGTTGGCTGACAGTGTTTGTTTTGCTCTTGTCCATAGCGGTCAAACTTTGGATGTCTCTGTTTAATCGTACCATCGGCCGGAAAATCGGGTCTTCTACCTTGGAGGCCACTGCAGCAGATAGTCGAAACGATGTGATCAGTACGAGTGCTGTATTGGTCGCAGCTCTTTTGGCACATTTCACCAATCTGTCCTTGGACGGATGGATGGGATTGGCGGTAGCTGTATTTATCTTTTTCAGCGGTCTGGGAGTGCTGCGCGATACGCTGAATCCCCTTTTGGGAGAGGCACCCAGTGAAGAACTGACGGCTTATATCGCCCGCAAAGTGTTGAGTTATGATGGAGTATTGGGTACGCATGATTTGATGATCCATGACTACGGTCCAGGTCGGTGTTTTGCCAGTGTACATGTGGAAATGGACGCCAAAGAGGATGTGATGAAAAGTCACGATATTATTGACAATATTGAGCGGGATTTTCATGAGCAGGATAATATCCATTTGGTGATTCATTTTGATCCCATTGTGACAGGGGATGAAGCGGTAGGAACTATGCGCAATTGGATGGCAGAGAAAATCAAATCGATTTCTCCAGAGCTTTCGATTCATGACTTCCGCATGGTGCAAGGGAGAAGCCATACAAATTTGATTTTTGATGTGGTAGTTCCGCATGGTTTTACATATTCGGATCAGGTGCTGCGCCAAAAGATTCAGCAACTTGTTGCGGATGAAGAAACACGCTACTATACGGTTGTGACCATTGACCACAGTTATGCTCCATTTCATACGGATGGCGCAGGAATTTAAAGGAGGAAGGAACTTGGATTTTCAAATTTCAAATCGCATGAGGGGAATGAAACCTTCCGTTATTCGCGAAATTCTTAAGCAAATGAGTGATCCGGAATTGATTAGTTTTGCTGGAGGAAACCCTGCGGCGGATTCTTTCCCTGCAAAGGAGATTGCTCAGTTCTCTGCAGAAATGTTGGAACAAGATCCGGTTGGGGTGTTGCAATATTCCGTGACAGAAGGTGTACCAGCCGCCCGTGAGGCCGTTCGTAAATTTGCCAATAGACACTATTCGGTTGTTAAAGCAAACGATGATCTGATTCTCGTGTCCGGAAGTCAGCAAATTTTAGATTTTGTGACAAAGTGCCTTTGCAATGAGGGCGATGTAGTGGCTGTGGAAAATCCGGCATTCCTTGGAGCCTTTTTGTCATTCCGATGTTATGGAACAAAACTGGTAGGAGTCTCCATGGAAGAGGATGGAGTGAATCTGGAAGAACTGGAAAAAGTATTTGCGGCTGAACCTAAGCCACGTTTCTTCTATTGCATTCCCAATTTTCAGAACCCGACGGGAAGAACGATGAGCGAGGCTAAGAGAAAAGCGGTCTATGCGTTGAGCGTAAAATATGGTGTTCCCGTTTTAGAGGATGACCCCTATGGCGAGTTGCGTATTGCAGGGCAGGCCATTGCACCTATTAAAAGCTTGGATGAAACAGGAAATGTAATTTATGCCGCAAGCTTTTCAAAAATTATGTGTCCTGGTATGCGTCTTGCATATTGTGTTTGCGATAAGACTTTGATGAAAAGTCTGGTCATTGCAAAGCAGGGAAGCGATGTGCACACAAATGTTTGGTCCCAACGAATTTGTGCGGAGCTTTTGACTCGGATGGACATGGAGGCGCATATCCAGGAAATTCGCGGAATTTATCGGGAGAAAGCACAATGGATGATGCAGCTTTTGGATGAAAAGTGTCCTGAAATTCGTTATATACGTCCAGAGGGCGGTATGTTCCTTTGGGGAACCTTGCCGGAAAATGTTCAGATGCAGGATTTTGTGAAAAGATGTTTGGATAAAAAGCTCGCGGTAGTACCGGGAAATGCATTTTTGGTGGATGAAAATCAGCCGTGTCAGAATTTTCGGATGAATTTTTCGACCCCTACAAAGCAGCAAATTAAAATGGGCGTAGAGATTATGGCGGCGGTCCTTAGGGAAATGCAGTTGCAATAAGAACTCAAAAAAGAGAACCTTGTTATGAGGTTCTCTTTTTTTGCTCTCAAATTATGCAGCGGGAATATTTTCCATATAAACGACCATACTTCCACACAGAACAGGAGTGTGGAACAATGAAAAACCATAGATGTGTACGTTGGAAAGTGACAGAAATCTCAGTAGCAATTGGTGTTTTACTCGCTATTTTGATTACTGCTTTCGCTCCATTTGCCGAAGCTTGTGAAGAAGTAAGACAGGATACTCTTAGACTGCATATTCTGGCGAATTCTGATTCTGACGAGGATCAAGCTTTGAAATTAAAAGTGAGAGATGCGGTCTTGGCAGCACAAGCGGATCTTTTTGGCGCGGCGTCATCCAAAGAGGATGCGATTGAAATTGCGACAAGAGAACTGGAGAACATTCGTACAGTGGCTCAAAAAACGGTGTGGCAAGAGGGGTATTCTTATCCGGTAAGGGTTCGTTTGGAAAATATTTATTTTGCTACGAAAGAGTATGAAGAATTTACTCTTCCTGCCGGGAGATATGATGCGGTTCGCATTGAGATTGGTGAGCAAGCAGGACATAACTGGTTTTGTGTATTGTTTCCGCCCTTGTGCGTACCGGCGGCAGTGGATGCAGATGATACAACACAATATACCGAGGAAGAACAACAGGTTTTAACCTCTCCGTATCGAATAAAATTTGCAGCAATTGAGCTGTTTGAGTATTTGAAGGAAAGTGTAAAGTGATACACGCGGCAGGAAGAAAAGATTTTCAGGAATTTTGTGTTAACTTTTTGTCAATCTACTTGCAGTTCTCAAATATTTAGGGTAAAATAGGTACAGACCTATGGGTAAATCAACGGCGCGGGGTGCGTCGAGCTTTGCCTAAATATAAGGAGGATGTATTCATTATGGCAGTTAAAGTTGCAATTAATGGTTTTGGCCGCATTGGTCGTCTGGCTTTCCGTCAGATGTTCGAGGCAGAAGGCTATGAGGTTGTTGCAATCAACGACCTGACCAGCCCGAAAATGCTGGCCCATCTGTTGAAGTATGATACTGCACAGGGCAGCTTTGTTGGCAAAATCGGTGAGAACAAGCACACAGTTGAATCCACTGAGGATTCCATCATCGTTGACGGCAAAGAAATTAAGATTTATGCTATTAAAGATGCAAAAGAGTGTCCTTGGGGCGAACTGGGCATTGATGTAGTTTTGGAGTGCACTGGTTTCTACACCAGCAAAGAAAAATCCATGGCTCACATTGAGGCTGGCGCTAAAAAGGTTGTTATCTCCGCTCCGGCTGGCAACGACCTGAAGACCATTGTGTACAGCGTAAACGAGAAGACCCTGACCAAAGAGGATCAGGTTATTTCTGCGGCTTCCTGCACCACCAACTGCCTGGCTCCTATGGCTGATACGCTGAACAAAGCTTATCCTGTTGTTTCCGGTATTATGACAACAGTTCATGCTTACACTGGCGACCAGATGATTCTGGATGGCCCGCAGCGCAAAGGCGATCTGCGTCGTGCTCGTGCTGGTGCTCAGAACATTGTTCCGAACTCCACTGGCGCTGCTAAAGCGATCGGCTTGGTTATTCCTGAGCTGAACGGCAAACTGATTGGTTCTGCTCAGCGTGTTCCTGTTCCCACTGGCTCTACCACCATTTTGGTTGCAGTTGTCAAGGGCAAAGATGTTACAAAAGAGTCTATCAATGCTGCTATGAAGGCTGCTGCTTCTGAGAGCTTTGGCTATAACGAGGAGCAGATCGTTTCTTCTGACGTTATCGGTATGCGTTATGGCTCTCTGTTTGATGCTACTCAGACCATGGTCACTAAGATCGACGATGATACCTATCAGGTTCAGGTTGTTTCTTGGTACGACAATGAGAACTCCTACACTTCTCAGATGGTCCGCACCATCAAATACTTCGCAGAGCTGTAATTTTTACAACAAAGCAAAACCGGGTTCCCGAAAGGGAACCCGGTTTTTTATTGTGCCAAGAGAGTTAGCGATACAAGATGAGAGCGATCATCTCGACGGGCTCATCGCCCAGAGCACGGATGCCATGACCTTCGCCGTCGCCTGTGAAAGTGACATCGCCAGGGCCTACTGTGACCAGTGTACCATTGTCATTGAACTCTGCAGTACCGCTCAAAATATAGTAAGTCTCCGACTCTTTGTGGTGAACATGATATCCGATAGCAGAACCGGGATAGACGGTCGTATGTGCAAAAACACGACCTTTTTCATACAGTTCTTCCGGCCCGCTCAAAAGGCTACGGACGGTAATGTTGCCTACACCGTCAAACGGAGCGGGTTTGTACTCGGAAATTTTTTCGTCGTTTTTACGAACCATTGAAAAGCCTCCTATTTCATTTTGGAATCGATTGCAGTTCCTGTATATTTCAAAATAGCACATTTTTTCGTGTAAATCAAATAAAAATACCGATTTGAGGTGAAAAATAGAGCAACAAATCTTGTGCAATGTGTATAAAAAATGCAATCGAATGCAGTATTTTATTGCAATGAATTGAAAAGATGATAAAATGAAACCAGAGTATACCTTGAAACGAGGGAGAAAGATGACAATCTACGACATTGCAAAAGAGGCCGGCGTTTCTGCGAGCTCCGTATCGCGCGTTATTAATAATAAGCCAGGTGTAAACGCGGAAACTAGGCAGCGAATCATGAAATTAATGGAGAAACATAGCTATTCTCCCAATGCGATTGCGCGTGGACTTGTCAGTCAGTCTTCAAAAACCATTGGAATCATGGTAGCGGATATTCGAAATATCCATCATACAGATGGTGCTTATTATATTGAACGCGAAATGGTTGCAATGGGATATTGCTGTATTATTTTAAACACAGGCAATAACGAAAAGGAAAAAGTGAAAGCGATCCTGACTTTGCAGCGCAGGCGGGTGGAAGGCGTAGTAATGATGGGCTCGATCTTCCAATCAGAACCCGTTCGGGAAGCAATCGCGCTACACTTGTCCAATGTGCCGGTGGTTATGGTAAACGGATGGTTAAATTTGCCGAATGTATATGGAATCCTATCGGATGAACAAGGTGGAGTGGAGCAATGCGTCCAATTGTTGGCATCAAAAGGTCGCAGTCGAATTGCGTTTGTGTGTGATGTGCCCAAAACGCCCAGTAACTCCTTAAAGGAAAAAGGATTCATCAATCAAATGCATTTGGCGGGCGTAGATGCAGAAAAATGGGTGTATGAAACCGAAAACTCTTTGGAGGGCGGCAGTGAGGCCACGATGCGGATATTGAATGCACATCCCGATGTAGATGGAATTATCTATGCAGTTGACCTTCTTGCGGCGGGAGGGCTGCAAGCGTTAGCGGCAAAACATATTTCGGTTCCGGACGATGTGGCGGTCATTGGCATCAACAATTCTGCATATGCAGAAATTTGTACTCCAAGATTGACCTCGTTGGACAATAAACGCCTAGATTCGAGTGTATTGGCCGCTCGGACTTTGCTGGATTGCCTTGCGGGAAAGACTACAACTAAGCGGATTATGCTTTTGCCGGATTTGGTGGAACGTGATACGACTTGATATTTTTATCGCTTTCATAGAAAGCGCTTTCGGTTTTGAATGGCGACTTTTTCACAAAAGCGAAATCGATTGCAATGAAATAAGAGTGAAACCGGTATAATTTTTCAAAAAAACAGCGCAATTTCCACAAAACATAGCAATATAATTCTCGAATTTGTAGATATTGCGGAATAAATATTGTATTTTCCACTGGATGTTGTTAAAATCATGACGTAAGATGTTGTAATCGATTGCGGCTAACTTGGATGATGCTGAGAAATTTCGCTTGAATAAAAGAAAAGTTAGCGAGTGTAATGACAATAAAACGAGAGGAGCATGAGTGGTGATTTTAACAAGCATTTACGATACGGTCGGAAAAAAGACTTGTCCAAAGGCGGTTGAACGAGCGATTGAATATTTGCAGTCCCATAACTTTATGGAGATGGAACCCGGGGAATATCCCATTGAAGGGAAAAAGATGTTTGCAAAAGTTTTTGACGCAACACCGCAAATTATAGAGGATACGCACCCCGAACTTCACAAAGAATATGCGGATGTGCAGTTTTGGCAGGAAGGCGATGAGTGGATGGGATATGCACTCAATCGCGGTGATGTTAAAGTGATTCAGGAAGACGTGGAAAACGATTTGTATTTTACGGAAAACATCGAAGGCGAACGGTTTATTCCGGCCCAGCAAGGCGATGTAATCGTTTTCTTCCCGGGAGAAATCCATCGTCCGGCAATCAAACGCGAAAGAGAAAGCGCTTACAGAAAAGTAGTCGTTAAAGTAAGTGCAGAACTCTTGTGAGGGGGGACAGATGTGAGAATTGCGGTTTTAGGAGCAGGCGCTATGGGGATGTTGGTCGGCGGAACGCTTAGCACGGCCAACGATGTGTTCCTGATCGATGTAAATCAACAGGCGGTTGATAAGATTCAACGAGATGGAGTAGTGATCCATGAGAAAGATGGTTCCTCCCACATTGTCCATCCGAAAGCAGTTGTGGATACAACGGGCTTGGAACCTGTGGAACTTATGATTGTATTTGTTAAAGCGATGTTTAGTAATACAGCGCTCAAAACCAATCAGCATTTGATTGGGCCGAATACATATCTGATGACTTTGCAAAATGGTGCAGGCCATGAGGAAACACTTTTGAATTTTGTTGACAAGGAGCACGTTGTGATCGGCACGACACAGCATAACAGCTCCGTTCAAGCGCTTGGAGAGGTTTTCCACGGTGGCGCTGGTCATACGTACATCGGTGATTTGACGGGAGATGCAACTCGCTTGCAAGCGATTGCGGATGCTTTCAATGCATCGGGGCTGGAAGCCAGTGTGGACAACAATGTGCGCAAGCTGATTTGGAGTAAACTTTTTACAAATGTTTCGGCGAGCGCGCTCACAGGCGTTTTGCAGTGCCCACTCGGATTTATTGCCGAGAACGAGCATGCGACTTATTTGTGCCGGCGGTTGGTAACGGAAGCAACCGAAGTGGCCAATAAGGAAGGCATGGGCTTTGACGCGGAAGAGGAGCTGGAAAAAGTTTTGGCGGTATGCCGCAATGCTCCCAATGGATATACTTCGATTTATGCAGATTTGCACGATGGACGCCGTTCGGAAGTTGATACCATCAGCGGCAGCATTGTGAAGGCGGGACGGAGGAACGGAGTGCCCACTCCTTCTCATGAGTTTATGGTGGAAATGGTTCACGCCATGGAAGATTTTAAAGGAGATGCAAAACGATGAATACAAGTTATGAGATGAATGGATTGAGGATTGTAGATCTTACAAAGGTTCTGGATCCGAAAACAGAGAGCAGAAGATGCCATTTGATCCGTTACAATACCGGCGGTCCCATCCCTGATTTTCATACGGCACTGGATTTGACAAGCCACTTGGGAACACATTGTGAGTGCCCTTATCATCACGATGATAATTGGCCCAGTGTTGCAGAACTTCCCCTGACAACTTTCATGGGCCGTGGCCTGTATGTGGTTTTGGATTTGCCGGAGAATCATCAGATCACTGGTGACGATTTGGAAAAAGCAATTGGCGGTCGTGTCAAAGAGGGCGACGTTGTGATTTTGGACAGCCCTCATAAACTTGCTCCGTTTACACCGGCTACCAATGGTCCCGATGATCACCGTTTGGTAGTGGGTGAGGACAGCGCTAAATGGTTTGCAGCCAAGAAGGTAAAATGTGTTGGCTTCGGAGATGGTGTTTCCATTGAGGATTGCCTGGAGAACGTCAAACCTTTCCACGATATTTTGATGGCAGAAAACATTGTGTTCTTGGAAGTGCTCAAGAATCTGGATCAACTGAAAAAAGATGTTTTCTTTGTGTCCTATGCGCCGCTACCCATTGTGGGTGCGGATTCCTGCCCGGTTCGGGTATATGCAATTGAGGGACTGTCAGAGTTTTCGGAATAATGTAATTTTGAATATCGAATTTTGTTCAGAATAGGAGGATGAAACGAATGAAGATCCCTTCATTGCAGGAGGTTTTGAAAGAAGGCCAAATCGTGGTGCCGGACGTGTTTGACGGTATTTCCACTCGTGCGGCGGAAGTTTTAGGGTGCCGTGCAGGACGTTTGAGCGCTTCTGCTTTAACTCACACCGTACATGGCACACCGGACGAGGGTACTTTGAGCACTACGGAAATGGTATGGTCGCTGTACAGAATGGTAGAAGACAACTGCAATATTCCTTTGATTGCAGAAGTGCGCAGCGGATTTAGCGATAACCTGAGAATTATGCCGTATGATTTAGAGCGTGTTGTGAAGGCGGGCGCTGCCGCATTGCTGCTGGATGACCGTGCTTTCGGTTGTGGAAGTGACAGCGAAGAAGTTGTTTTGGTAAGTCCAGAAGTGTTTGCACGAAAAGTTGAAATCGCCGTTGAAGCGGCTTCTAATACGGATTGCATGGTTTTGGCACGCAGCTATTCTCAGGACCCGGACGATGCCATTGCACGTTGCAAATTGGCACGTCAAGCTGGTGCAGAGTTTGTGGGTGCAGCTTGTATGCATATAGAAAGCGATGCAGTTCGTTTCGCACAGGAAATTCCCGGTGAAAAGTTGTGGAGCGATTTGACGGTTGCGAACGATGAGCCGGAGGTTACTGCTGACAAGCTTAAAGAATTAGGCTATAACCTGGTCTTTATTACCTTTATGGAAAAGGCAGCATGGTTCGGCGATATGGACTTTGGCGTGAAGAACTTTGCCAACGGCAATACCGTTTATGCGGATCTGCATGATTTTGATGGATATTTGCGTGCAGCCGATGGCAGCTTGACGGATTATCACGTAATCTTCAGCTACTGGAAAAAATGGATGCCGCTTGAAAAGCGTTTTGAAGATCTTAGCGAATTGGGCGCAGATGCTTATCAGGAGGTGTGAAGAGTATGAAAAAGAAATTGACAGGAATGGAATTATTCAACTCCGGCAAGCAAATCTTCGCCCCCTGTGTGTATGATTGCATGAGTGCTCGCGCAGCGGAAAAAAGCGGTTATCCCTGCATGATGCTCAGCGGCGGTGCAATTGCTTACAGCATGGACGGACAGCCGGATATGGCGTTCGGAACGCTGGATGAAGTAATCACCATTGTAGAGGCCATCACCAATTGCGTGGATATTCCTCTCTTGGTAGATTTTGATGATGGTTATGGCGAGAGCCCGGCAGTTATCTATCGTAACGTCAAGCGTTTGATCCGCGCCGGTGCGGCTGGATTTACACTGGATGACAGCACTGGTTTCCGTGGCTTTGAGCGTATGGAGTATTACAAGGCAAATCCCAATGAGGTAAATCCGGTTACGGTTGATCCGACATACAAAACGATTTCTCGTCAGAAATGGCTTGCAAAAATAAAAGCCGCTGTGGCTGCTTGTGAAGGAACCGGATGCGTATGCATTGCACGTACCGAGGCAGGCCCTTCTTACGGAATGGACGAAGCAATTCTTCGTTGTGTGTTGGCTAAGAAATTGGGTGCTCCGATGACGACTGTATGCGGTGGCATGAATGATTTGGCGATGGGCACTCGTGTAGCGGAGAAAGACATCGGATGGAAAATGTGGCCTGACGTAATTGTGATCAACGGAAAGCCGTCGATTGAACTGTCTGATGCGGAAAAACTTGGATTCAATTTGGTGACCATGCATGTATTTGAGAAATCTGCTCTGTATGGCATGATTAAATATGGCCAAGAGGATCTCAAAAATAAAAATGTTGTTTTTAGCACAAAACATGCGATGGGCGGGCTTTCTGTAGAGGAGCAAAAAGAGCTTTTGTCTATGAGATAAAATGGTTCTTTCGGGTTTGGTATTTGCATATGCGGGATGCATATGAGAATATTTAAGTATTTTGAATGGAGGAGAAACGAATGAAAAAAATTACAGCGTTGATTCTTGCTGCGATTATGTGCGTGTCGTTGGCGGCGTGCGGAGGCGGAACGTCGTCTTCTGCTTCCACCGCAACTGGTTCCAGCAGCAGCACTGCGCAGGCCACCACAGCTACGGAGCCGGTGTCTGGCGGTACCGTAAATATTCCCATCACCGATGATCCCACTACTCTGCAAGGATGGATGCTCCGCAACTCGAACGAGAGTGTTCTGTCCTCGGCCATTTATGAAACCTTGCTCAAATATGATGAGACTGGCAAACCCCAGCCTTATCTGTTGGAATCCTTTGAGGGCGATCCGGAAGCTCTGACCTACACGATGGTCGTAAAAGACGGTATCACCTTCCAGGATGGAACTCCTCTGGATGCAGAGGCTGTTAAATGGAATCTGGATTGGTACAAAGAGAATGGTGTTCTGACCGGTTCTTACTTCGGAAAAGTCGAGAGCGTTAAAGTTGTCGACGAGAAGACCGTTGTGGTTCATATGAGCAGTTGGGACGCACTGTTTGACTATGGCTTGGCTCGTCCCTGCTACATCTGCAGCCCGACAGCCGTGGAAGAACTGGGTGCGGACGGATTCAATGAGGCTCCGGTTGGCACAGGCGCATTCAAAGTGACCAAATGGGTACATGGCGAAGGCGTGTACACTGAGAGATATGAAGATTACTGGCAGGGCACTCCGTATCTGGATGGTGTAAACTTTAAAGTTTATGCTTCTACTGCAACTCAGCAGGCTGCTCTGGAAGTAGGCGATCTGGACATCATGAACCTTTCCGGTGACGCCGTGACTGCGGATGCTTTGGAGCAGAAAGGTTATGTATTGACCAACGCGGCTATTCCTGCTACTGGTTACACCCTGTGCTTCAACAGCTTGAGCGACGGTCCTTTGACCGATGTGCGTGTACGTCAGGCGATTTGCTATGCCGTTGATGCGGAAAGCATCTGCGAGGCTCTGCTCGGCGGTGACAAGTATGGTTCTGTTTCCACCCAGTGGGCTCTGCCGACCTCTAGTGAGTACACCGAAATCGAAGGATATGGCTATGATGTTGAGAAAGCAAAATCTTTGCTGGAAGAAGCCGGTTACGGCAGCGGATTTGATCTGACCATCAACTTCCAGGTTGGCGACTTTGCAAAGAACGTATGCCAGATCATCCAAGCACAACTTGCAGAAGTTGGTATCACAGTTACCTTGAATCAGGTTGACGTTGCGAACTATGCGAACTATCTGGGCGAGTGGGATGGCATCCTGTTCCACCCGATGGGCCTGAGCAACGGTCAGTATTCTCAGATTGCTGCGAACATGATCCCCGAAGCGACCTTCGGTGCTGGTTCCTTCCTGCACGACGAGGAGTCTGTTGCGAAGATCAACGAGGCTATTACTTCCGATGCAGAGACCATGGCTGCGGATTTGAGCCGCGCTGTGGAGATCCTGTTCCAGGAGAACGTAGAATTGTATCCCATCGCAATCACCTATACCACTGCTGTTTCCAGCCCCAAACTGCATGGCGATTACAATGCAGTGCAGCAGTACAATGCATCTTGGCATGAGATGTGGAAAGAGGCCTAATTGAGAGCCTTTTGAGAGCTTTTTGTAAGTGAAGATCTGAAAAAGGGCACACGCCTGCCCTGAGGCGGCGTGTGCCCTGATTTTAAGTAAGTGTGCATAATTTTGAACAATCAACAAAGGCGGTGATTTTATGAGCCGATACATTTTGAAGCGCCTGGGTATTTCAGCAATCGTAATCCTTCTGGTTTCGATCATCGCATTTACGCTGGTCCATATTTTACCGGGCGACCCCGCAGTTTTGGCTCTGGGTTCTGAAGCGTCGGAACAGGATTTGGCTACTTTCCGTGAACGGTATTATTTGGACAGGCCGGTAGTCGAACAATATTTTATTTGGATGAAGGATTTGCTGCATGGAAATCTGGGCGATTCGATCGCATATAGCCGCCCGGTGCTGGATTGTTTGGTAGAGCGGTTGCCTCGTACGATTTCCATTGGTCTTCCGGCGTTGATTCTCTCCAGTGTTTTGGGTATTTTGTGTGGAATTGTCAGTGCGGTAAACCGCGGCAAATTTGTAGATAACTTGATTACATTTTTAAGTACGATTGGATTGGGTGCGCCTCAGTTCTGGCTTGGAATTGTAGGAATTTATGTATTTGGTATGAAGCTGGGATGGCTTCCTCTTTCCGGATATGTGGCGCCCAGTGAGGATTTTGGGCAATATCTGTATTACGGAGTAATGCCGATTTGTATTTTGTCGTTTAGCCTTCTGGCGTCGGTTGCGCGTCAAACGCGCTCCAATATGCTGGAAGTTATTAACCAAGACTATATCCGTACTGCGCGTGCCAATGGTTTGGCTAACCGCAGCGTAATTTATAAACATGCGTTGAAAAATGCGCTCATCCCTGTTATTACTACCATCGGCCTGCAGGTGCGTGTAATCGTTGGCGGCTCCTTGATGGTTGAACAGGTATTTAATATTGCTGGTATCGGCACCTTGATTGTCAGCGCCATCAATGGACGCGACTACATGGTAGTGCAGGGATGCGTTTTTGTGATTTCAGTGTTTACTGTTCTGTGCAACCTCGTCATTGACCTGTTGTACGGTTTGGTAGATCCGCGCATTCGAAAGTCCTGGAGGTGAAACACGATGACAGCATCAACAACAACTTCTGTGAAAAAAGTTTCTCGTCTGGCGGGTGCGCGTCGATTCTTTCGCGTATTTTTTAGTCGTGGCTGGGTAACAAAGCTTTGCTTCGCAATCATTGTTGCGTTCGTGTTGTGTGCGATTTTTGCGCCTGTTCTTACGCAATATACTCCTTATCAGCAGGATTTGCTGAATATGTTGAAAGGACCGTCGGCAGAACATCTGCTCGGAACCGACAGTTTAGGGCGCGATACCCTCACACGTTTGATTTATGGTGCGCGCGTGTCCTTGGTAACCGGTTTGCTGTCCAGCATCTGGGCTGCCGTGGTAGGCTCTACACTGGGTTTGATTGCTGGTTATTTCGGTGGTTGGCTGAACAGCATCATCATGCGTCTAACCGATGCAATGTTTGCAATCCCGCCCCTGATTTTTACAATGGTTTTGTCCACGATGGTATCCGGAAGTCTGCTGGGTGTCAGTGTGGTAATTGGTGTATCAATCGTACCGAGTTACATTCGTATGGTCAATGGATTGGTCATCAGTTTGCGTGAGAATGACTACATCACTGCGGCCAATTTGATTGGTCAGAAACAGGGAATCATCATGTTCCGACATCTGCTTCCCAACTGCCTTGCATCTTTGATCGTTACCTTCACCATGAACGTTGGTTCCGCAATCATGCTGGAATCTACACTGAGCTATTTGGGCGTTGGCATTATTCCGCCGACTCCTGCTTGGGGCGTTATGGTTTCTGAAGGATACAAATACCTGTTCAACCAGCCCTTGGTAGCAATTTTGCCTGGTATTTGCATTATGCTGGTAGTAATTGCATTTAACATTGTGGGCGATGCGTTGCGCGATGCGCTCGACCCGAGATTGAGGGGGAAACTGTAATGGAACAGCAAAAGGTTTTACTAGACGTAAAGAATTTGCGCACTTCATTCTTTACGGATGAGGGCGAAGTAAAAAGCGTCAATGATGTCAGTTTCCATGTCAATGAAAAAGAAGTCGTCGCGGTCGTTGGTGAGTCCGGGTCCGGTAAGTCAGTCACACAGTTATCAGTTATTCAACTGATTCAAAGCCCTCCGGGAAAAATTCTGGGTGGTGAAGTGTGGTTCGATGGCAAGGATTTAATGAAATTTACTAAAAATGAGATCAAAGAAATTCGTGGAAATGGTATTTCTATGATCTTCCAGGAACCAATGACCAGCTTGAATCCGGTTTATACGGTTGGAAATCAGTTGACGGAAGTTTTGCGCAGTCATAGCAAGATGAGCAAAAAAGAAGCTTGGCAGCGTGGTGTAGAGGCTTTGGCCGCGGTGGGAATTCCCGATCCGGAAGCTCGCATGAAAAACTATCCGTTTGAAATGTCTGGTGGTATGCGTCAGCGTGTTATGATCGCAATCGCCGTGGCATGCAATTCCAAATTGATCGTGGCGGACGAACCCACGACTGCCCTGGACGTAACAACGCAGGCGCAGGTTATGGAACTGTTGCTGTCATTGGTAAAGGAAAAAGGAACGTCTATCATCGTTGTGACGCATAACTTGGGCTTGGTCACACGTTATGCGGATCGGATTTACGTTATGTATGCTGGACGAATTGTGGAGAGCGGAACAACGGAACAGTTGTTGACAGATCCCCGGCATCCTTATACGCTGGGTTTGCTGGCTTCCGTTCCTCGTTTGGACAGTAATAAGGACGAAGACCTGGTTCCCATCGAGGGAACACCTCCAAACTTGGCCAGAATCCCGGAGTATTGTGCGTTTTATCCGAGATGCCGTTATGCTTGTGAGGAGTGTAAGAAGAAAGCACATCCTGAATTGCGTCCAGTAGGTGGGGATGGGCATTTTATCGCTTGCCACCGGAACGTAAAGGAGGGGTGATCAATGGCGGACAAAGATATTTTGCTGAAAGTCGAAAATTTAAAAATGTATTTTTCGGCTGAAAAAAGTTTGTTGGGCAAAACCCTTTCCAGCGTAAAAGCAGTAGATAACGTTAGCTTTGAAGTAGAAAAGGGAAAGACTTTTGGCCTTGTGGGTGAGTCTGGTTGTGGAAAAACTACCACAGGTAAGTGCATTTTGCGAATTAATAAACCTACCGCCGGAAAAATTTTCTATAAGGGCCAAGACATTACAAAGATGTCAAAACATGCATTTCGGTCGATACAACGTCAGATTCAGTTGATTTTCCAGGATCCGTATGGCTCTTTGGATCCGCGTCAATCAGCGGGTTCGATTATTCGTGAGGCCATTTTGGCGGATGGAAAGCATCATTCGTCTGCCGAGGTTACAAAACGTGTAAATGAGCTTTTGGAGACGGTTGAGATGCTTCCTGAAATGGGAGCAAGGTATCCTCATGAAATGAGTGGTGGACAGCGGCAGCGTTTGGGAATTGCACGTGCTTTGGCTTGTGACCCTGAACTGATTGTTTGCGACGAGCCTGTTTCGGCTTTGGACGTGTCCATTCAAGCACAGGTTATTAACCTGTTCAAAAATCTGCAAAAGCAATTGGGTTTAACGTATGTGTTTATTGCACATGATTTAGCGGTAGTTCGTCATATTGCTGATACAATCGGCGTTATGTATTTGGGGCATATTGTGGAGATCATGGATGCTGCTGAGATTTATTCCAATCCAGTTCATCCTTATACGAAAGCATTGCTTTCTGCGGTTCCCATCACGGATTATTATGTGGAGAAAACTAGAAACCGTATCTTGCTGGAGGGCGAGGTCCCGAGCCCGATCCATGCACCCAAGGGGTGTCCGTTCCATCCGCGTTGCATTTATGCCACGGAGAAGTGCAAAAGTGAAATTCCTGCATTAACGGATATTGGTGGCGGCCATAAGGTGGCTTGTCATCTGTGCACAGGTGCAACGGAAGCAAAATCTTAAAGATCGCAGACAATCCCACCGCGAAACGGTGGGATTGTCTTTTAATAAGGAATAGGAGGTTTGAATGGATACTAAACAGAAAAATATTTCATTTGCATTAATAGCAATTTCTTTTTTAACGCTTGCATCTAGCGCGGTAAGTCCGGCGCTTGCTAGCATGGGGCAGGCTTATCCGGATGTTCCGGCAACGCTAATTTCATTGCTGACAACACTTCCGTCTCTTTTGGCGGTACCTATGACGCTCTTGTGCGGTCAGATTGCCGGAAAGTATGTTTCTTATCGCGCATTGGTGATTGGAGGATTGCTTTGTAATCTCATTAGCGGTGTGGCGCCTGCGTTTACACAAAATTTCTATTTATTGCTGGTATGGCGCGGTCTGTTTGGCTGCGGAACAGGAATTTTGTCTCCTTTGATCATGCCGATGATGATGGCGACTTTCGAGGGTCAGCGCGTTTATCGTCAAGCCAGTTATAACGCGATTGCGACCAATATTGGTGCGGTGGTTTTCCAGATGTTGGGCGGAGTTGTTTGCGCAGCCATGGGTTGGAAAGCGATGTTCATGATTTACTTTTTGATTTTGCCCGTGTTGTTGCTTGTAGCGAAGATTATGCCCGAACCTCCTCGGCAGGAGAAAAGCAAAGATTCTCCACCCGTAACGTTCAGCCTTTTAAAACCGTCTTTTAAATGGTGCGTTTTGTACTTTACGCATATGGTGCTTTTTTATGTTTCTGTAACGGAGATATCCGGTGTGGTAATGGAAAGCGGATTTGGAACCTCCACCGTTTCTGCTGTTTTGCTTTCTCTGACGACACTGGTTGGCGTAGCTGGAAGTTACTTATATAAGTCCGTCAATCATCGTGGAACAGGATTTTTAGGATTGTCCTACCTCAGTTTGGCGGCAGGATATTATGTGATGGCGATTTCGGGAAATGTTTTTGTTATGGCTGTGGGAGCAATATTGATTGGTATCGGATTCGGAATCAATATGCCGGCTGCTCAGGTTTATGTAGGACAATCCGTTCCGGGCTATGCCAGAAATGTTGCAGCATCTATTTTGGCGGTCTGTGGAAATATCGGAGGCTTTTTATCCAAGTTTATTCTTGCAGGAATTACCGGATTTTTAGGCCTGGAAGGCGGACGCAATGCTTTCTTAGTATGTGTTGTCGGATACCTTGTGTTAGCGTTCCTCATGGGACTTCTCGCTCTTTTAAAAAGGGGTAAATCAGATGTCAAAGGCATGGATAAAAGATGTTAGAAATTGTGCATATGCCGTACTTCTGACAACAGCGATGGCTTTAGGGACCAGTGGATTATCTTGGTTTGTAGTGCCGGTCACTGAGCAGGAGGGATACAGCAGGGCAGCTTTTGCTCTGTGTTCCTCTCTGGTCTCTCTTCCATCTTTGTTTTTGTTTCCCGTACTGGGATTAATTTTGAAAAAAATAGGGCCTCGTAAGTTGGTGGCGATTGGGCTTGTAGGCGGCACTCTGTTTTTTGGTGGGTTGTCTCTTTCGCACTCTCTTCCTGCTTTTTATGTAAACAGTGTGTTGCTTGGCTGCGTACTGATGCCCAGCACCTCCTTTGTAACAACGGTCCTGGTTAATACTGCATTTTCGAATCATCGTCAGATGATGATGGGAATTGTGGCTTCCGGAAGCGGTGTGGGTAGCGTTTTGTGTGGCTTGAGCATTCCGGAAATTATTTCGATTTGGGGATGGCCGGGTGGATACCGCTGGTTAGCAGTGCTCTGGCTGGTATTGCTTGGCATCGCGCTGATTTTAATGCCAAAAAAATACGATGTGCAAGAAGAACCAAAACAGAAACTCAAAGCTCCGCAATTTTGGAAGACAGGTACTTTTTGGTTCTTAGGCGCGGCGGCGTTTTGTCTTAGCGCAGTCAACGGTGTGTACCAACACATCCAGGCCTTTTTGATGGATGCAGGCTTTTCATCGACGCTTTCTGGCCAGGTAGTAGGAATTTTTGGCGTCGTTTTGATTTTTTTTAAACTGACGTTTGGTGCGCTATGGGAGCGGATGGGTATGAGATTGGGCCTTTGCGTTTCACAGGGGCTTTATGTCATTGCATTTGTCCTTTTGCTGAGCGGCAATGACCCTTGGAGAATGGTTGCCGCTGTGGTCCTGTTAGCTGCCGGAAGTGCTACCGTTTCTATGGCTCCTTCATTGGTTGCGAGAGAAGTATATACAGCGGAACTTTTTGTGGCTTTGTGGGGGACGTTGTCTTTGTTTGGAACTTTGGGAAATTCTGTCGGAGTTTGGGCCTGGGGACTTGTTTACGATTGTTTTGGTAATTACAGGTTTGGTTTTATTGCTGCCGGCCTTTTTATTGTACTTTCTTGGGTCTGTTATCAAATCTTATTAAAAGGCGGACAGAAAAAAACGCAAACATCCAAACATGTGTGATACTGGACGGATTGCTCATACGGCAAAATGCTCTTTAAAATCTGTATTTTATAGAACCTTTTTGGAGCCATCGCCGATTTTTGTAAAATAACTTGACAGAATAGGTCGATACGAATAGGATATATAAGGTATAGCTGGACGCAGAAAGTTCTGCATTGCTGTGTGCAAAGAGGCACGCCATTTCCTTTGAGTTAGGAAGGGCGTGCTTTTTTACGGCCAGCAGCCGCTGTACACAAACTATTTGGAGGAATTATTTCATGAGCGCACCTGAAAATAAGCAGACGATTGATCATGACTATTCGCTGGAGTGCGTGCCGCATTCTGCTCGAAAGACGTTTGTTCCGATGTTCTTCATCATGCTGGGCTTTACCTTCTTTTCAGCCAGCATGAGTGTAGGCGCAAAACTGGGAAATGGGTTGGATTTGTCCGGCTTTATTTGGTCCATTTTGCTGGGTGGTATTTTGTTGGGAGCCTATACGGGTGTGTTGGGCTATATCGGCAGTGAAACGGGATTATCTCTGGACATGCTTGCACACCGTTCTTTTGGAAAGTTGGGTTCTTATCTTCCCTCGGCGCTGATCAGTTTTACACAGATTGGCTGGTTTGGTGTTGGTATTGCAATGTTTGCGGTTCCAGCGGCGGAGCTTTTGAATATCAGCCCAATCATTTTGGTGGTTCTCGCAGGAGTGTGCATGACGGCATCCGCCTATTTTGGAATTAAAGGCTTGGAAGTCGTGAGCTATGTTTCTGTACCGCTGATTGCTATTTTGGGTACCTATTCGATGGTCACAGCAACGATTGAGGGCGGCGGACTTGCTGCAATTTTCAATCAAAATGCAGGCTCTTTAACTATTTTCGGAGGCATTGGACTGGTAATTGGTTCTTTTGTCAGTGGTGGTACAGCCACTCCGAACTTTACGCGTTTTGCGAAAACGAATCGTGTGGCTGTTGTGACCACGGTAGTGGCCTTTTTGCTTGGAAATACTCTTATGTTCGCATTTGGCGCTGTTGGTGGGGCATTTACCGGAAAAGAAGACATCTTTTATGTTATGATTGCCCAGGGCCTTGCAATTCCCGCATTGATCGTGTTGGGAGCCAATATCTGGACAACCAATGATAATGCACTGTATACTTCGGGTCTTGGATTGTCCAATATTACCAAAATTCGCAAACGGCCGATGGTTTTGATTGCAGGTGTGATTGGAACGGCGGCTGCGCTGTGGCTTTATAACAATTTTGTCGGTTGGCTGAATTTTTTGAATGCCACATTGCCGCCGGTTGGCGCACTGATTGCGTTGGATTTCTTCTTGCATCGTGCGGATTATGCTGAGGGTGTACCTGCAAAGCGGAATTTTAACTGGGGTTCCATTGCAGGTGTCGTGGTAGGTGCTCTGGTAGGCAATTACGTCACATTTGGTATTGCATCTATCAATGCAATGGTGGCTGCTTGCGTATGTTACCTGCTTGCGAGCCTGGTGGAAAAGAAGTAAAATAAAGACAACCACTGGAGAACAGGAAAGGGGAATCGGGATGCTACTGAAAAATTTATATCTAGAAAACGCACAGGAACTTTCGGACATTCGGGTGCGGGATGGAAAGTTTTTCGAAATCGGACCAGGACTGGTACCGGACGAGGGAGAAGAGACCGTTGATTTCGGCGGGAAGCTGGCTTTGCCTCCATTTATTGAATCCCACGTGCATCTGGATACCTGCCTGACGGCCGGAGATCCGGTTTGGAACATGTCGGGGACATTGTTTGAGGGAATTGAATGCTGGGCCAAGAGAAAGAATAAACTGACCAAGGCCGATGTTCGTGAACGGGTGAATCGTGCGGTTCGCATGCAGGCTGCCAATGGAATTCAGCATGTGCGCACTCACGTGGATGTGACAGACCCTAAACTGACTGCTATGGAAGCCATGTTAGAGCTGAAAGAGGATTTGAAGGATGTAATGGACATCCAAATTGTGGCTTTCCCGCAGGAAGGAATCCTCAGCTACCCCAATGGCAAAGAACTGATGGAAAATGCGGTGCGTATGGGAGCCGATGCGGTAGGTGCAATTCCGCATTTTGAGTTCACCCGTGAATACAGCGTTGAATCATTGAACTTTGCAATGAAATTAGCAGAAAAGTACGATCGGTTAGTGGACGTTCATTGTGATGAAATTGATGATGAAGCTTCTCGAGGACTGGAAACTCTGGCCGCGCGTGCTTATGAGATGGAGATGTTCGACCGGGTAACGGCCAGCCATACGACGGCAATGCACTCGTACAACAATGCCTATGTCCTTCGTTTGATGCGACTTTTAAAGTTGTCTCGTATCAACTTTGTGTCCAATCCGTTGGTAAATACGCATTTGCAGGGCAGGGTGGATACTTATCCGAAACGCCGCGGCGTTACCCGAGTTCGCGAGTTAACGGAGGCCGGATTAAATGTGTCGTTCGGACACGATGATATTTTTGATCCTTGGTATCCGCTGGGCAATGGAAATTTACGAGATGTGGTCTTTATGGGACTGCACGTTTGCCAGATGATGGGCTATGAAGAGATCATGAATTCCTATCGTTTTATCTCTACCAATGCTGCACGCACATTGCATTTGGGAGATACATATGGCATCCGTAAGGGGAACCCGGCCGATTTGATTGTGCTGGATGCCAAGAATTATTACGACGCGCTGAATTACAATTCTGTGGTTCTTCGTTCTTACAAAAATGGTCGCCTGATTGCGCAGAGCGATCCTGCAAGCCGCAAGGTTCTGTTTTAAAAAAGGCCGCCCGAAAAGGGCGGCCTTTTTTTCGTTCGGCAGCACTTTTCGGCGGCTTTCTCTATGCAGAATTTGTGAAAAATGGTATACTAAACTTAATAATGCTTTCGGAAGGAGCGCGTTTTATGGCGCGTCGAGTTTTGTTTTTTAAAACCCTGTGCATCAGCGGTGTGGTCGTATTTGGAGTAGGTGTGTTATTGGGGCTTGCTGGATACATTTTTCCTGCTCGAGTAGTGAGTATGACTGTGGGGTTTTGCGTTAGCGTATTGGCGCTTTGGCTGTTGTTTAAAGCATGGGACCGCGCTCCCAATTTGTCAGCGGTGGGAGCCTTTTATGCTCTGCGAGTGATGGTAGAGTTTGGCGCGGTGATTGTATCTTTGTTCATTCCAGCAGCAGACCCGATTGGAGTTCTGATTCCGCAATTATTTGGACTCCCGATTTTGGCTATATTAATGGCAATTGAAAAAGAAGCGTGAGAGAGGAGCATAAAGAATGATAGAGAACCGTACGGTGGCTGCGATTATTGTGGCGGCGGGAAATTCAACCCGCATGGGATTTGATAAACTTCTATATAACTTGGATGGTCAGACGGTTCTGGAAAAGAGTGTGCGCGCTTTTGATGAACATCCTGCAATCGACGAACTGGTGATTGTTGTAGGGGAAAATGCGGAAAAGGCGGCACCTTTGCTTCAAAACATGCATAAGCCGGTACGCTTAGTGCCGGGAGGAGCTACGCGGGCACAGAGTGTTCAGAATGGATTAGCGCAAATTCGTTCCGATTTTGTAGCGGTTCATGATGCAGCACGTCCTTTTGTCAGCCAGACGGTGATTACGGCGGCGCTAAACGCGGCTTTTCGAATGGGGGCGGCAGCGCCTGCAGTTCCGGTAAAAGATACGGTAAAAGTGATTGGCGCTGACGGAATGGTCAAGTATACACCGGACCGCAGTGGCCTATATGCAGTGCAAACACCGCAATGTTTTCGTACGGAGCTTTATCGAAAGGCTTTGCGCGCAGTTTCTAATGGGGAAGTTACAGACGATTGTTCTGTTTTGGAACTGGCAGGGGTTCCCGTTCAGCTTACGCAGGGGGATTATGCCAATTATAAAATTACAACGCGGGAAGACTTGCCCGTATACAGGGAGGAACGGCAAATGCATATAGGGCATGGGTACGACGTACATCGCCTTGTAGAAGGGCGTAAATTGATTTTGGGTGGCGTGGAAATTCCTTATGACAAAGGTTTGCTGGGACATTCAGATGCAGATGTTCTCACGCATGCAGTGATGGATGCTTTGCTGGGGGCGGCCGCATTGGGAGATATTGGGCATCTTTTCCCTGATAACGATCCAGCTTATGAGGGCGCAGACAGCATAGGACTTTTACGCAAAGTGGGAGAGCTTTTGAAACAGCAGGGATGGGATGTGGAAAATCTGGACGCGACCATCCTCTGTCAGGCGCCGAAATTGGCACCGCATATAGCTGCGATGCGGGAAAATATTTCGCGAGCTTTGGGCGTGGATGTGACCAATGTGTCGGTGAAGGCGACCACGGAGGAAAAGTTGGGATTTACAGGAGCAGGAGACGGAATTGCCGCTCATTGTGTTTGCCTTTTGACCCGACTGGATTCTCAGTCGTGAAAAAATTTTTTCCTGTACGGCGTTTTAGGATTATGGTATACTATTTAGTGGCTTATTTTTAAGAGAAGGGCGGTGCCAGTATGAACTTAAAAGACATATGGTACGATTTATTCACCCTGTTTCATGTGAATGTAGGGCTGTCTGACATCTTGGATATAGCAGTCGTGGCATTTTTGATATATGAAATGATTCGGCTGATCAATCAAACGCATACGGCGCAGATTGCCAAAGGGATTCTTGTGCTTATTTTTACATTTGTAGTGGCCAAAATTGCTGATTTTCGCACGCTGCAGTGGTTGATCAACAGTGTGATGAGTTTTGGATTAATTGCTCTTGTGATTGTGTTTCAACCGGAGTTGCGCCGTGCGCTGGAACAAGTGGGACGCACCAATTTCTTTGGAATTCAGTTGTTTCGCAGTAAGGTGAATCCGGCGGATTTGCGCGAGGCGTGGCAAAATGCAATCGTGGCGGTATGTGACGCAGCAGAACAGATGTCTGACACGCGCACAGGGGCTTTGATGGTGTTGGAGCGCCGGACCAATCTCTCGGAAATCGTGAAGACGGGAACAATCTTGAATGCCGATATTACTCCAGAGATTTTGGAAACGATTTTTTATGAGGGAACAGCACTGCATGACGGTGCGGTGGTAGTGCGTGATGGCCATGTGGAAGCGGCAGGATGTGTGTTGCCGTTGTCTAATAATTTGGAGATTGGAAAAGACATGGGAACACGTCACCGGGCAGCTTTGGGAATGAGCGAGAATTCGGATGCGGTCGTGGTTGTTGTCAGCGAGGAAACCGGTATTATTTCCATGGCCAAAAACGGCGTTTTGATTCGCCGTTTGGATCGGCAGAATCTGTTCAATATGCTGCAAGGAGATATGGTACCGCCACCCGCGGAGGAAAAAAAGCAGCCTTTCTGGAGGAAAAAGCATGAAAGCTAAAAAGAATCATTTTGAAAAGCTGTTTTCCGATAAGCGTTTTACCATCATTTTTTCCATTTTGGTTGCAATTGGTTTGTGGTTTGTGGTGCGTTCTATCATCAATCCCAATAGTACGACAACCATTCGGAATGTGAAGGTGAATTACGATTACAATTCGGCGGCTTATCTCAGTCAAGGCCTTGACATTGTAGAGAAGGATACAGGTGACAAAAATATTACCATTTCCGGCGATGATAATCAGATCAGCGGAGTAGAGGCCGAAGATATTTTGTTGTATCCCAACTATTCTCAGGTGAATGGTCCTGGAACTTATACGCTCAAACTGGTTGCGGCGCAGACGGATTCACTTTTGAACAGCCGTTCTTTTGATTTTGAAGAAATCAGTCCAAGTGCGTATGTACAGGTTACATTCGATAAGGTTTCGACCAAGAAATTCCCCATTACAGTCAATGCAAGTGGTATTGTTCCTGAGGATGGGTACTATGTTGATACGCCGGTATCTTCTCCTTCTGAAGTTACTGTACGTGGACCCGAAAGCGTTGTGAACAGCATTGATAAGGTGATGGCAAACGTCACATTAAACGAAAAACGTACAGAATCCGCCTTGGCAACGGCGCAACTGGAGTTTTTGGACAAAGAAGGAAATCCGGTGGAATCGGATTACCTGACGATGGATGTCAGCCAGGTAGAGGTGACCATTCCGGTTTTGAAAATTAAAGAGGTTCCATTAACAGTAGAATATACGCATGTTCCATCCGGGTATGATGTGGATGTGTTGAATCCCACATTGTCTCAGGAAACGATCCGTGTAGCTGGCAGTGCGGAACAGGTGGATGCGCTTGAGAGTATCAATGCGGGATATATCGACTTGGCTAAGTTCCAGTTAGGCACCAGTGTGGACCTTGATTTGGAACTGCCGGAAGGCCTGCGTAACATTGATTCTGTCCAGCAGGTAACGGTAAGCTTTAACACACTCGGGTTCTCCACACGCACGATTTCCGTCAGCGAGATTCGCGTAGTCAATGCAGCCAGCGGAACCACGGTTACTCCATCGGTGGCAAGAATCAACAATGTGACACTGATTGGTCGTGAAGATGAACTGGAGGAGTTGAGTGAGTCCAGTGTGGTGGCACAGATTGATGCCTCGCCAACAAACATCAGTGTAACCAAAGGACAGCAGAATATGGAAGTACAGATCATTGTTCCTGGTACGGAAACCGTATTTGCTACGGGTACGTATACGGTGTTGTGTGATGTGAGCACAGGAGCGTAAAAATGCTTTTGGTAAAAGAAATTCGTCTGCCTTTGGAGAGTGGTCAGACACAGGCTATAGACGTGGCATTGAAAAAAATTCGTCTGACACGGGCACAGATTGCAGGTGCTGAAATTTATAAAATATCTGTGGATGCACGACATGGAAGACCTAATTTGGTTTATACAGTTGCCATAGATCTTGGTCAAAAGGGTGCAGAGCGTTTTTTTGAGGGCTTTGCACCCTCTGTTTCAATTTTAAATCGACCGGCGTTTACATTAAAACGGGGTGCGCATCTCATAGAACATGCTCCAGTGGTATGTGGATTTGGTCCCGCGGGATTGTTTGCAGCATTGGTTTTGGCACGGCAGGGCTTTTGTCCGGTCGTTCTGGAACGAGGACCGGAGATGGCTCGACGCATGGATGCCGTACGCTGTTTTTACGAAACAGGCAATTTGGATGAAAATGCAAACATTCAATTTGGAGAAGGCGGCGCGGGGACTTTTTCTGATGGTAAATTGACGACGCGTATTCATGATCCTTTGTGTGGGTTCGTAATGGATACGCTGTTGGAACACGGTGCGCCTAAGGAAATTGCTGTTCGACAAAAACCGCATATTGGTACCGATCGGTTGCGAGATGTAATTGTTTCTATTCGAGAAGAGATTCTTTCGCTGGGCGGTCAAATCTTTTTTGATACGCCGTTGACTGGGCTTTGCATAAAAAACAAAAGGTTGGTTGGCGTTCGTACTTCCCGTGGGGAGATTCCTTGCGAGGCGTTGGTATTGGCAGTGGGCCATTCTGCCCGTGACACTTTTGAAATGCTTGCGAAGTCAGGCTTGGTATTACAGGCAAAACCTTTTTCCGTCGGTTTTCGAGCAGAGCATTTACAAAGCAGGATTGAAGAGAGTTTGTATCATGAAGCGGCAGGACATCCTGCCCTTCCTCGAGGAGAATATCAGCTTTCTCAGCATGTGGGCAATCGGTGTGTGTATACATTTTGTATGTGCCCTGGCGGCCAGGTGGTGGCAGCGGCCAGTGAGACTGGGCGTGTGGTGACCAATGGAATGAGTTTCCACGCACGAGATGGAAAAAATGCAAATGCGGCCGTTGTGGTGAGTGTCAGCGATCGAGATTTTCAAGGAGATGCCCGAAAGGCGATTGAGTTTCAAAGGCAACTGGAACAGAGGGCTTTTAACGCAGGCTGTGGTGATTATGTGGCACCGGCAGAAAATGTTCAAAGCTTTTTAAAGGGCGAGGGAAAGTTACATATGACCGATGTACAGGCGAGTTATTCTCGAGGTGTCCGTGCGGCGGACTTGGGCGCGTTACTCCCGAAAGAACTGGCGGACGCACTTCGCGCTGGATTGAATGCTTTTGAACGAAAGCTGCGTGGTTATACTGCGCCAGAAGCGGTCTTGACCGGCCTTGAAACGCGTACATCCAGCCCGGTGAGGTTGGAGCGAGGAGAAAATTTGGAAAGTTTGGATGTATTGGGACTTTACCCGTGCGGAGAGGGCGCCGGATATGCTGGCGGAATTATGTCAGCGGCTGTCGATGGTATTCGCGTTGCGCGATCTATCGTAGAATTTTATCGACCAATGGGCCAATAATGGAGGAGCGTTATGTCTGAAAAACGACAGGATTGGGAAAAAGATTTAGAACGGGAATTTTCAAATGTCGGAAAAGAACTGGAATCGGCTATGCAAGATTTGGCCAGTGAGTTTCAGAAAAACGTTGCTCCGGCGCTAAAAAATGCTTCTCTATCTTTTGGGAAGATGGTAAAGGATATGGCTCAGGAATTTGGCGAGTCCGCTCAAAAAAGTTCCTCACCTGCCCGCGCACTTAAAAAAAGGGAAAGAAAATTAAAAAAGTTGCGCAACAATTACAAAAGTCTGGAAGGCACGGCGCTGGGGCTGGGAATCACTGCGTTTATTATGGCGGCGATTACGGGAATGGTTGTATTATCTGGAGAGTCACAAGTGGAAGCCTGGGGCGTGACGGCATTGATGGCGGTGGCTTTTGCAATTCCGGCACTGATTTGTCAAATGAAGAGCTATCCTGCTCGACGGTTGGTTGTGTATCATCAAATATTGGATGGACGCAGCTATTGCAAAATGGAAGAATTTGCTGCAGCGGTGGATCTTCCGGTGGGTAAGGCAAAGCGTGAAATACGTCGAATGATACAGCAGGGAAGTTTTGAAGGAATGTTTTTGGCGCCGGATGCGTCACGCCTGTTTACAAGTCGTGCTGCTTACGCTGCATATGTTGCACAATGTGCTCAAAAGGAGCAGATACAAACGCCGGTAGAGCAGCCGGTTCATAATGGTACGGTGGATGAGCTTCGTTCTTTCTGGACGGGTCTTCGCATGGAAAAACGAAAAATTTTAGATGCGGCAGTACTTGGCGAAGTGGAAAAGCTGGATGCTCAGACAGCGCAGTTGATTGCGTGGTTGGAAACGCATCCGGAAGACGAAAATGATGTTAAACGTTTTACCACTTATTACTTGCCTACTACATTGAAATTGCTGAGAACCTACAACGAAGTAGGCAATCAGACTGAGCAGAGTCATGCTGCAGCGCAAATACAAGCAGACATTATGCGCGTATTGGGAACGATCAATACAGCGTTTTCCTCTTTGCAGGATGGCTTGTTGCAGGACACGGCGTTGGATGTGTCTGCGGAGGTGTCTGCGATGGAAACTGTTTTGGTTCAAGATGGACTCAAGCCGGATGAATTTTCAAATGTGCTGAAAAAATAGTTTTTGGGGTGGGGGAGAAAAATGGAAATCATATTTTTGATTATTTTGCTAACGGTGGTGCTTCCCCGGCTGAAAGGTGTTTCTACGCCCAAAAAATTTACGGATTGCGGAGCAAGATATTATGCGCCGGAGTTGGATGAGGCGAGATCCAAAAAACAATTTTTGCAAGAAGATAAAAACATGGACTTCAAGATGTTGTTGGGTGGCTTGGCCGGTATAGGCGGTGCTGCGCTGGCAGTTTTGATGTTGTGTGTGATGCTTTATCAGGCTGGAGAAGAATCTTGGTTGCTTTACTCAGTGCCTACGACCATAGAATATTTTGCGGGTGTGGCCGAGTTTGGATTATTGGCTGCGGTATTCGGAAAGGTTTCTCAGATAGGATTTAAATTGTTTAAGCGAATCCAAAGCTATAAACTTTACCGCAAGATTATCAATGTGCAAGAAATGTGTCCATTGTCGGATATTGCACGTGCCAGTGGCAGATCGGTGACAACCGTGCGTCAGGATTTGAAAGATATGATCCAGCGTGGTTATTTTCCTTTCGGATTTGTAGATGATGACAATGGCTGTTTTTACGCGAACAATACGGTATGGCGTTTGCAAAATCCCGATCGTGCGAAAGCACAGGATGAAAAAAGTCAGCACAAAAAGCGTACTTCAAAATCCCGCAAAAAGGAGTCGGTCAAAAAGGCACCAGAGGGCGAAATGTTTTTGACCAATATGAAACAACAGCTTGCAGACATTGATAATGAAGAGATCCGTGCAAAGGCACAGGATATTTATGAGCAGGCAGACAGCATTTTTGCGTGGGTAAAAACGCATCCGGATTGCGGAGAAGATGTGCGTCGGTTTTGCGATTATTATTTGCCCACAACGATCAAGTTGTTGAAAACATACAATGAAGTGGAACCCCATGCGGAAAGTAGCGAAGTTGCGGCAAAAATTCAAAAAGAGGTATCCGATGTATTGGAACCGGTGTCGGCTGCTTTTCACAATTTGTTAGACAATCTTTTGAAGGATACAGCTCTGGATGTTTCAGTGGAGGTTAGTGCGCTGGAATCGGTGTTTACACAGGATGGCTTGGCGCAAGAATCACTAAAGGTCCCATCGGAGAAATAAAAAGGAGAGCAAGTTTTATGATTTATCATCCATGGCGGGTGAGCCATCCCGATTCACAGACGGCTGCTTTATTGAGCCAGTCGGTAGGCCAGCCTCTTTTGGTTGGAAAAGTTCTGGCCGCACGGGGTGTGGTAGAGCCGCAGGATGCGCAGCTCAAATGTGGCGCTGGACAGACGATTGGTGACCCGCTCCTGATGTGTGGAATGGAACAGGCGGTAGCGCGAATTCATCGTGCAATGGATGATGGCGAACGAATTGTAGTTTTCGGAGACTACGACGTGGATGGTGTGACTGCCACTGCGCTTTTGTATACCTATTTGGATGCATGTGGTGCTGAAGTTTATTACAAGCTTCCAAGCCGTGATGAAGATGGATATGGACTTTCAGAAAGTGCTGTGGACCAAATGGCCGAAAAGGGAGTCAATCTCATCATTACGGTGGACAACGGAATTTCTGCTCACGAGGCTGTGGCACGAGCTGCACAACGAGGTATGGATGTAGTGATTACAGATCATCATTTGCCACCTCAGAATCTTCCGGACGCAGTTGCAGTGATCGATCCGCAGTTGCCAAATGATAAAAGTTCCTGCAAAGTCCTTTCGGGTGCAGGTGTTGCCTTTAAGTTGATTTGTGCTCTGGATGGAGCACAACCTTTCGAAATGCTTCCCTATTATGGGGATTTGGCTGCTATTGGAACAGTGGCAGATATCATGTCACTCACAGGTGAAAACCGCACAATTGTCAAAGCGGGTTTGTCGTTTTTGCAGAATACAGATAGACCGGGCCTTGCGGCTCTGATTGCAAAATGCGGATTGGAAAACAAAGAATTGACCGCTGAAAATGTGTCTTTTGGTCTGGCTCCGCGCTTGAATGCAGCAGGGCGTATGGATTCTGCGACGGTTGCACTGCGTCTCTTACTGAGTGATGACGAAGAAGAGGCTGAGGAATTAGCGCAAGAATTGGATGAAAAGAATGCGGCCCGGCAGAAAGCCGAACAAGAAATTTCTCAGGTTGTCATTGATCGTATTTCATCGGATCCAGAGTATCAGGCCGATCGGATTTTGGTGGTATGGGGTGAAGGATTTCACCCGGGAGTGATTGGTATTGTGGCATCCAGAATTGCCGATCGTTTTGGGAAGCCGGCAATCGTGGTTTCGGTGGATGAGAATGGCGAGGGCAAAGGATCTGGACGTTCTCGTGAGGGGATTTCTTTGTACGATGCGATTTTCGCATGTTCAGAGCTGCTTATTCGGTTTGGAGGACATGCTTCTGCGGCGGGACTTTCCATCGAAAAAGAGAATCTCCCGGAGTTTCGGCGCATGATTAATCAGTGGGCTGCGGAACATCACCCTGTGATGCAAGTGCCGCCCATTTCTGTGGACACACCGGTCAATTTGAGTGAACTCACAGAAGAGAACGTGGCGGCGTTGAGCGTTCTTGCACCCTTTGGAAATGGAAATCCGGCGCCATTGTTTCTTGTAGAATCTGTTTCCATAGAGGCGGTTTATCCGGTGAGCGAGGGAAAACACTCACGCATCCGCTTTCGGCAAGGTGCAAACACTTTAAATGCAGTACTTTTTGGAAAAGGACCAAATACATTAGGTTATGGTGCGGGCGATGTGGTCGATGTGATTTTGTCATTATCGATTTTTGATGGAAGAAACGGCCCAATGATTTCTGCACGAATTCGGGATATGCGACCAGCCGGTATGAATGAAGAACACGCAGAACTTGCTCAATGGGCAGAGGCGTTTTGCAGTGGTGCAATATTAGATTCGGAAAAAGCGAGAAAAATTACTCCAGTGAGAACGGATACTGTTGGAGTATACCGCTTTCTTGCGGCACATCCTCAAGGGGTTGCCGCGGATGATTTAAGGCCGCTTTTTGCCAAATTAGGGCAAGAGAGCGCGGGGAAAGTGTTGATTTCTTTAAAGGCGTTGGAACAGCTTTCATTGGCAGAGCAAAGGCAGGGAAGATGGTATATTGTCCCTGCGGCCAAGAAAAAGGATCTTTTCAGTGCGCCTGTGTTACAAAAGTTAGAGGGGTGAATCGGTATGGAAAAGCCATCTGTTCTCACATATGAAGATTTGAAAAAACTGGCGCAAGAATCTGGCAAACCATATGACATGGAAAAGATTGAACGTGCATACGAGATGGCTCGTAATGCACATAAAGATCAACGGCGTTTGTCTGGTGAATTGTATATCAGCCATCCGGTTGCGGTAGCTTGTTTGGTGCTCAACCTTGGACTGGATACAGATTCTGTGATTGCGGCGCTTCTGCACGATGTTGTAGAAGATACAGGACTGAGCTTGGAGACCCTCCGGCAAAATTTTGGTCCGGACGTTGCTCTTTTGGTGGACGGCGTGACCAAACTGGGAAAAATCAAATTTTCTTCTATGGAGGAACAGCAAGCGGAGAATCTGCGAAAAATGCTGATGGCGATGTCGAAAGATGTGCGCGTTATGTTGGTCAAGTTGTGTGATCGCTTGCACAATATGCGTACGGGAGATGCATGGCCGGATCAGAAGCGCCGCGACAAGGCTTTGGAGACAATGGAGGTTTACGCTCCTATTGCGCATCGACTGGGTATCAGTAGCATCAAAGAAGAATTGGAGGACAGAAGTCTTCAGTATTTGGATCCAGTGGGATATGAGGAAATCCGTTCTTATCTTGCTAAAAATGGAAGCGCGGAACAGTTCATCGCTGGAATTGTCGAAAGGATAAGAGAACATCTCGCCCAAAACGGGATTGAAGAATGTGTTATTAAAAAGAGAATTAAGAGCGTTTATGGCATTTATCGTAAGATGTATATGCAGAATCGGACGTTCGAAGAAATCTATGATGTATATGCGGTACGCATCATTTTAGACACAGTGGGAGAATGCTACAATGCCCTTGGTGTAATCCATGATATGTATCATCCCATTCCCAGCAGATTTAAAGACTATATTTCTACCCCCAAGCCGAATATGTATCAGTCTCTTCACACAACAGTGATCGGACATGAAGGAATCCCCTTTGAAGTGCAGATTCGCACTTGGGAAATGGACCAGACCGCAGAATACGGTGTTGCTGCACACTGGAAATATAAAGCGGGCGTCACAAGCGATAAACAGTTGGATGAGCGGGTCGCCTGGGTGCGTCAGCTATTGGAGAGTCAACGCGAGAGTGATGATGCGGGCGATTTGTTACGCGAAATAAAATCTGAGCTTTTGCCAGAAGAAGTATTTGCGTTTACACCAAAAGGTGATGTTATCAATCTTCCCACAGGCGCTACGGCGATAGATTTTGCCTATGCAATTCATTCGGCCGTAGGCAATCGAATGATTGGTGCCAAAGCGAATGGACGCATTGTTCCCATTGATCACAAAGTGGTTACCGGAGAGATTATTGAAATCATCACAGGTCCAAAGGATAAAGGTCCAAGCCGCGATTGGTTGAATATTGTAGCGACCAGTGAGGCGAAAAATAAAATTCGCAACTGGTTTAAAAAAGAACGGAAAGAAGAAAATATTGCAGAAGGAAAAGCGGCGCTTGAAAAGGAAATGCGTCGAAATCTCATCACGGTTCCAGAAGAAAAATACGATGATTTCATGACGGAAATTGCTCATCGTATGCGTTTGAATACAGTGGAAGAAATGTATGCTGCTTTGGGCTATGGTGGCATTCAGCTCTCCCGATTGATGATTCGCGTAAAGGATGAGTATGCAAAACTCATCAAAGAGGATACGCCGGCCGCAGTGTTTAAGGTTCCTCTCAAGAAACACAAATCCAGTGAAGGCGTTTTGGTTGAAGGAATGGATGATTGCCTGGTAAAATTTGCAAAATGCTGTAATCCGCTTCCTGGGGATGACATTATCGGATTTGTGACTCGTGGGTTTGGCGTATCGATTCATAAGCGTGATTGTCCCAATGTTCGTATCGGTCTGGGGGGAGAGGACGCCCCTCGCTGGGTACAGGCGCATTGGGCAGAAGGCGTGAAAGAGAGCTTTAAATCTTCTCTGGAAATTTCTGCAATAGACCGTGACGGCCTGATGGCAGATGTGGCGGGCCTTATTGCGGAGATGCGTCTTCCTTGCTATGCCATTTCCGCTCGGCAATTGTCCGACGGGCGAGCAACCATGTCTTTAACTGTTGGAGTAAATAATACAGAGCATTTGAATACCGTAATCGCTCGGTTGAAAAAAATCCGAAGTGTCACAAGCATTGTTCGTGTATAAAAGTAGGGAGAGTTTATGAAAGCAGTGATTCAAAGAGTTCTTTCGGCCAGTGTTGTAATCAATGGCGTGGAGGAACGGTCCATCGGCCCGGGTTTGGTGATTTTATTGGGTGTGTCGGATACGGATTCTCTGGCTATTTGCGAAAAGTTAGCCAGAAAATGTGCGGGATTACGAATTTTTAGTGATGAAAACGGAAATTTGAATATTTCGGCTGAAGAAAACGGCTATGAGGCGATGGTTGTTTCCAATTTTACTCTTTACGGAGATGCGAAAAAGGGAAAACGTCCAAGCTTTATCCGTGCGGCAAAGCCGCCGCTTTCGGTGGATTGCTACAATCGATTTGTGGAGGAGCTGCGAAAGACCGAACTCAAACGGGTTGTAACTGGAGAATTTGGGGCGGATATGCAGATTTCATTGGTCAATGACGGCCCTGTAACCATTGTAATCGAAACAGACGATTGGGTGGCATAAAGGAGGATGCAATGAAGATATTTCACATTCAGGCGTCGATGCCGCTGTGTACCAATACTTTTTTGTTGATTGGAGAACAGGGCCACGCCGTGGTGATTGACCCTAACGCACCGGCTCAACGCTATTTAGAATTGTTACAACAGCAAAATGCACAGTTGGTAGCGGTGCTGTTGACACATGGTCATTACGATCATATGGGAGCGGTGGCCCAACTGCGCGAAAAAACAGGTGCAAGCCTGATGATGAGTCAATTGGACGCATCTCCACATATGGACGAGCGTTTGTTCCCGCCGGTACACGATGTGACTTGTTATACGGATGGCGAAAAGTTTTGTATAGATGATATGGAATTTCAGGTGATCGCCACACCGGGCCATACATCAGGATCGGTTTGTCTATTGTGTGGTGGAAATCTTTTCAGCGGAGATACGTTGTTTTGTGGAGAGATTGGCCGTACGGATCTGGAAACAGGAAGTATGGTGCAGATGAATGCGAGCCTTCGAAAATTAGCTGCTTTGGGGCTGGATGACGATACACGTGTCCTTCCCGGGCATGGCCCGTTTTCCACTATGGGAAAGGAAAAAGAAGCAAATTATTACCTGAGTGCTGCATTGGAGGACCAGTTATGAAGCTCTATTTGGCTGGGTTGGCTTCCGGGTATGAACCGGAGCACGTTGCACGTCTTTTTTGGCCAACGCTTCAATTGGTAAAATCTTATCCCACTCACAGACCGGATGCTATTGTAATTCGAAAGCACAAAATGCATATATTATGTGGAGTACGAGTAGAATCTCAGGTGACTTTTCAAAAGATTTTATTGCCAGAACAGGTGGATAAAAAGCGAGAGGAAACCATTCTTTGCACAGCATTGTTTCAAATGTTGTGCGGTGTGACGGGCAAACGTCCTCCTTGGGGTATGCTCACAGGAGTGCGTCCAGTTCGTTTGGTTCGTAGTCTGTATCAGCAGGGCATGAATGAAGAACAGGTAGCGAACCATTTGACGAAGGATTGCTTCGTCAGCAAAGAGAAGTTGCAACTTGCCATGCGGATTGAAAAGTTACAACGTCCAATCTTGGCACAAGTCCATCCGCGCAGTTTTAGTTTGTATATCTCCATCCCTTTTTGTCCCTCACGTTGCAGCTATTGCAGTTTTGTTTCTCGTACAACGGGAGAGAGTGCAAAATTGATTGAGCCTTATGTGGAGCGCCTGTGCGAAGAACTGAACGCTATTGGTTCACTTTCTCAAAAGTTGAATCTTAAGCTGGAGACGATTTATATTGGCGGCGGAACTCCAACAGCAATCTCGGCAGATCAGCTTCGGCGTCTGATGAAAACCGTAAACAGTTGTTTTGATGTTGCGGGTATTCAGGAATATACTGTGGAGGCTGGTCGACCCGATTGTACAACACCAGAGAAGTTAGCCGTGTTGAAGGAGTACGGAGCAACCCGCATATCCATCAATCCGCAGACCCTTTCTGATGAGGTGCTGCGTGCAATTGGCCGGCGTCATACTGCACAGGACGTTTTAGATTGTTTTGACATAGCGCGTAAGTTGGGGCATAATAACATTAATATGGATTTAATTGCAGGGTTACCCTTGGATACTGTAGAGGGCTTCTCGCGGAGCCTCTCAGGCGTAATGGCACTTGGTCCAGAAAATATTACTGTTCATACGCTGACGCTCAAACGTGCATCCACCCTGGTGGAGGATCACGCGCCTGATCGATATGCCGATGTGGCGAAGATGCTGTCATGTTGCTCAGCTCTTTCAGATGCAGGATATGTACCCTATTATATGTACCGTCAGAAGGGAACACTTCAGAATTTGGAGAATACCGGGTATACAAAACCGGGATATTCCGGGCTTTATAATATCTATATTATGGAAGAGGTACATACCATTTTGTCTGCTGGAGCGGGTGGTTCTACTAAAATGGTCGCACCCGATGGCCATATCAAACGCATTTTTAATCATAAATACCCGTTAGAGTACCTGCGTTGTTATGATGTAGTACAGCAGCGCAAGCAAGGAATTGAGGATTTTTATGGGCAATACGTTGATTTGGATTCCTAAACGTCTGGTTGAATTGGATTTGCTGAATATTGCAGCGTTGTCTGCGCAGGCGTTTGTGGATTATTGTGAAGAGGATTATCGAACGCGCATCCGAGATGCAGCACAAAGTGTGCTGAATAGCGGAGCAAAGGTAGTCATGCTCACAGGCCCTTCTTCATCCGGAAAGACGACTACGGCGCATAAACTGGCACAACAGATTCGCGAACAGGGAGTGCATGCCGCAGTTGTTTCATTGGATAACTTTTTTAAAGATATTGAAGAGTATCCTTTGCTCCCAGATGGGTCTCCTGATTATGAGAGCGTAGATGCATTGGATGTGCAGGAGATTAATCGATGCTTGTTGGAACTGACTAGAACAGGATGTACACAGATTCCGGATTTCGACTTTTGCCGTGAGCAGCGGCGTATGGGGCGTATTCCGGTACAAATTGGTCAAGGCATCGCAGTTGTAGAAGGAATTCATGCGTTAAATCCGCGTTTGACGGCTTTGCTGCCACGCGGGAGCGTTTACAAAATTTATGCGGGGCTTCGGGAAGAGTACTCTTCTGGCGGTCAGCGTTCCTTGCCCACAAGAGATGTCCGGTTAGCAAGACGCATCGTGCGGGATTATCAGTTCCGAGGACACAGCGTAGAGAAAACCCTTTCTATGTGGCCGGCGGTATGTGAAGGGGAGGATAAAAATATTAAGGTGTTTAAACCAGAGGCGGATTTGCTTTTGGACACCAGCTTTTCTTATGAAGCATGCTGCCTAGCTCCTCTGATTTGCGAACACCGAAATGCACTTTCGCCTCAGAGCCCCTATGCTCAGAGATTGGAAAATTTGTGCGATGTGTTTCAAAGGTGTCATACCATTCCGCTTTCTTATGTTCCAAAGGATTCTATGCTTCGGGAATTCCTTGGAGATGCACAGTAAATACTTTGGGAGGTGCTACTATGATTTCGCTGGATAAATTAATGGAAGGTGCTGCTACATTGGCAGATGGAGCAGCAAAAGTAACAGGGGATTTGGTCCAGAAGGGGAAGAAACAGGTAGATCAGATTGCATTAGAGAACAAGTTGGCCAAAGCCCAAAGACAACTGGGTGCGCTTGTGTATTCTCTGCATAAAAATGGAGAGAAAAATGACGCTCTGGTGGAGAGATATGTACAAGCGATTGCTGATGTAGAGGCGGAAATTACTGCGTTGAGTGAACTCTCCGTGGAACAACCAGAGCCGCAGCAAGAAACAGCCACTTACTGCCCGCAGTGCGGCGCGGAGGTCGACCCGGGGGCCATTTTTTGTGCTCGGTGTGGGAACAAACTCTTGTAATCCGAAGGTTCAGACTTGGATTTTTCAAAAGAGAAAAAAATCGTGCCCGAAATCAAGAAGTCCATTGGCTGTCCGAAAAATGAGACTTGAGGAGAAAAAGGCGCGCGAAAGCCGTATTTTTCGTGAAAAAACGGAAAAACCCTTGCATTCCGAAGGGCTATCATGTAGAATGGACCAGAAAGGGCGGAATGACCTTTGAAATCGGCATTTGAACGCAAAGAGCGTTACGATATGGAGGATCTTCTCGCAATTGTAGCGCTATTACGAGATCCGAAAGACGGTTGTGCTTGGGACAAAGTGCAGACGCATGAATCGATTCGCAAAAATTTTATCGAAGAGACCTATGAGGTAGCTGATGCGATTGATCTTCAAGATTCGCATCTTTTATGCGAAGAATTAGGAGATGTCCTTTTGCAGGTCGCTTTGCATTCTCAGATGGAAGCTGAGCAGGGGACCTTTTCGTTTGAGGATGTTTGCACCGGTATTTGCAAAAAATTAATTTATCGCCATCCGCATATTTTTGGAGACGTTCAGGCAAATGATCCTGATGAGGCACTTCGAAATTGGGAGGCGCTTAAACGCCAAGAAAAGCACCGGGAGACTCTGGCTGCAGATTTGGCGAGTATTCCTCAGTCCTTCCCGGCCCTGATGCGTGCTGCAAAGCTTTCAAAGCGGGCTGCTGCGCATGGAAAATCGCGCGATTTAAACGAAGCGATGGCTTCTCTTACGCAAAGCGTGGACAAGTTGTGCGACTCGGTTCAAAAAGAGGACCGTGCAGATGTGTTAAATCAATTGGGCAGTCTTTTGTTTGATGCGGCAGATATTGGCAGGCAGATGAATTGCGACGCAGAAGAAGCACTGGAGCAGGCAAATAAACGATTTTTAGAGAAAGTTTCGACCGATTAAAAAAGATTGCATGTCTGTTTGAAGTGGTGGGCGCTGGCCCAAAATAGGAGAGAAGAAATTGGTTTATCCAAGGCGTTTACCGCTTTGTGGATATAAACGAAATCATCAAGGATTTGATTTGGAGGTTTTTCAACATGACAAAAGTTGAACTGATTGCAAAAGTTGCTGCCGATGCAGAACTGACAAAGAAAGATGCAGAGAAGGCAGTTGCGGCTGTTCTGGATGGCATTACCAACGCTCTGAAATCCGGTGACAAAGTGGCTCTGGTAGGTTTTGGCACCTTTGAGCCTCGTCAGCGTGCGGCTCGTACTGCTGTCAATCCCCGCACAGGTGAGGAAGTTAAAGTTGAAGCGACCGTAGTTCCTGCTTTCAAGGCAGGCAAAGCTCTGAAGGACGCTGTTTCCGGTAAATAAGCAATTTCCAAGCCCGCTCTGCGCATGACGTGGTGCGGGCACTTTTTTACGGCAATTCACTTGGAGAGACTGTTATGAGAATCGATAAATACTTAAAAGTCAGCCGCTTGATTAAGCGGCGAACAGTTGCCAATGAGGTGGCTGATGCGGGCCGGATCATGGTGAACGGAAGACCTGTAAAAGCAAGTTATGCGGTTAAAGAGGGCGATATTATTGAAATCGCCTTTGGCCAGCGTCCCGTGCAGGTAAAGGTCGTTTCCACACAAGCACCGACTGGAAAAGATGTGGCTCGGGAAATGTATACGGTATTGTCAGAATAAAGAAAGGTCTATGGAATTACAATTCCATAGACCTTTTTGTCATAGAAAAAAGTACCTGCGCATACCAATAAAGCAAAGGCAGGTGAAAAAATCATGAATGAAAAAAGTATGCAACCAATGGGGAAAAAACCACATAATGTCATTTTGGAGAATCGAAATCTTCTTACGGCCACTGGAATACGCGCAATCCTTTCTTATGATGAAATGACAGCGTGTTTGGATACGGAATACGGTATGTTGACCATTGGTGGAGATGGATTAAAGGTTAGTGAACTTAGTGTTCAGACGGGAGAAGTGCGTATTAGCGGTTCGATTGAATATGTCCAATATACGGTAAAAAAGGAGCGTGCACCTTCCATTTTTAAAAGGCTGGTGAAGTAATTAATGGTAGCGGCGATTCCACCGTCTATGGCACTGCAGGATGCTTTTTTTGCGGCGGGACTTGGTTTTGTACTCTGTCTGTTCTACTCGGTTCTTCGATTTGTCTTGGGCCGTAGTGTGCCTGCGCTAATTGTGTGTGATGTTCTGCTTTTGACATTGGGAGCTTTGTTGATACGCAGTGCTGCGGTCAGTCGCTTTTACTCAGGATTGCCGCGCTGGTACGATGTGCTTGCCTGTGTGGGCTCTTTTTTCATTTGTCGCAGTGCATTGTTTCCGATGTTTGAGAAAATACGAAAGATTTGCCTTGGAATTTTTGTGCTTCCGGGTCGTTTGCTGGCAAAAAAACTGTTATTGCCACTTGGATCTTTTTTTCATACCCAGTGGAAAGAATACAGAGAAAAAAAGCGGCTGGAAGAACTTGAAAAAAAAGCCCGCAAACGCAAGAAAAGGTTGCAAAATACAGGCAGGGTGTTGTATAATTCTAAATAAATGTGGGAGAGCATTGTTCTCACTCGAAACGGAAGAAAGGCGAACATCTGAAAATGCGGCGTACACGAAAAAAAAAGAAAAAATTCTCGGTTTGGGCGATTCGGCTTGGACTAGTATTTGTCTGTGTTTATTTAGGTGTATCGCTGATTTCTGTACAGATGGAGATCCTTGCGAAACGGCAGCAGCTTGACAATGTAAATCAGCAGGTTTCGGCGCAGCAGGCGGAGAACGATGAAATGCGCCGTACTTTGGATACGGACGACGAGGCGTCTTATATGGAACGTTTGGCGCGCTCGAAGCTTGAATATGCTTTGCCCAATGAACGTGTTTTCGTTGATATGTCAGGCGACTAAGGTCCGTTTTTTGTTTTATTAAAAGCCGTGCGGCTTTGCATTTTTATTATAAAAAGGAGTTCTATCATTCCATGGCAGTAGAGGTAGGAAGCATTGTAGAGGGCAAAATCACTGGTGTAAAAAAATTTGGCGCGTTTGTTTTGCTGCCCGGTGGCGAGACCGGTATGGTTCACATTTCGGAGGTTTCGAATGAGTATATTCAAGAGCTTTCCGACGTGTTGAGCGAGGGGCAAACGGTGAAGGTTAAAATCATGAATGTTTCGCCCGATGGGAAAATTGCACTTTCCATTAAGCGGACGGAGCCGCGTCCACGTCCCACGCGGGCAGACACAGGACGCGTGTGGCAGCCTCGTACGCCTGCACCTCAGACCAATTTGTCTTTTGAAGACATGATGAGTCAGTTTAAAACTCGCAGTGAGGAGAAAATTTCCGATTTGCGGCGTGTAACGGAAGCACGTCGTGGCGGCGGATATTCTCGTCGGGGCCATTGATGCTTTTTTGGACGAAGCGTATCGTATAAAGACGATACGCTTCATTTTTTGACTTTTTGACGCATAACGTACAAAATAATCTTGTAATTTAAGAATAAAATGTGAATAATGACGGCCGTATCCTTGCGTGTGCACCGGTAGAGTGGTATAATAAAAACAAGAAAAAGAAAGCAAATGCGTTCTTTTTCAAACCGCAAAGGAGGCTTTGGTTTATGAAAATCACATGCACAGGACGCAAGGTCAATTTGAAAGAAGCGTTTCAACAGCGCGTGGAGACAAAGCTTGCAAAACTGGATAAGTTCTTTTCTTCGGAGGCGCAAGCTCAGGTGACCGTTACAGTGGAGAAAGGATGGCAGACGGTAGAGTTGACCGTGCGTGACAAGGGGTTCGTAAGCCGGGCAGAGAAATCAGCCGATCGTATGGAGGATGCATTTGATGCGGCAGCGGATCTTTTGACACGTAGAATTGTAAAGAACCGCAAAAAATTGGAAAATAGAATCTATCAACCTGCTGTAGAGGAGTTTGCTTACGCGGAAGAAGAGCCGGAGGAAGAAGATTATCATGTTATTCGTGAGAAACATTTTTCCGTAAAGCCGTGTACAGTGGATGAGGCTATTCTGGAAATGAATCTTTTGGGGCATGCTTTTTATCTGTTCCGCGATGGCGACACTGGCGAAGTGCAGGTTGTGTATCGGCGCAAGGATGGAACTTACGGCTTGCTGGTTCCAGAGCGATAAAAATAAAAAAGAGGGGGCTTGCCCCCTCTTTTTTTATGAGTGCGTAAAGGAATCAGGAATGTTCTGATTTGCAAAATGGTTCAGTGCTTCACTGGGATCATAAGCTGTTTGGTAGGTTACGTCGTCAATGGTGATAATGTTTGCAAATGGTTGAATCGTATGAATTTCTCCATTTTGCATTTGAACAGTAAATTCTACGAATTGACCCGTCATAGGTTCCGGAGAAAAGGTGCGATAGGTTACTACATCGTTTAGCAGCTTACAGAATTCCTCGGCCTTTTCATTGGACAATTCATATTGAATACTAGGGGGAATCATTCGAACATGTACAGATTCTATTTGATTTGCTTCCAAGGTGGAAAATGGGTGAGTGCCACTGGTCATCCATACCACAATGCCAATGGATAGCACAACCAATCCAAGTATTCCGGGCAGGAGCAGGCGCGTCTTCATAAATAAATCTCCTTTATAAAGGACTTTTCTTGTATACAATACGAAACAAATGAAAAAATTATTGCGTTTTTTTATGGAGCAGCCAAGAGAACTAGTCATGGTAATTGTTTTGTGATATACTAAAACAAAAATGTGAAAATGAGGAACCAGATTTGCAGTATAAGATGATTGCTCCGTGTTATTTTGGAACGGAGAGTGCCGCAGCGTATGATTTTAAGCGCATAGGAGCGCAGAATGTAACGGTAACAGATGGTCGAATCCTTTTTGAAGGCGATGAAGAAATCCTCTGTGCGGCAAATTTGTGGAGTCGCTGCGCAGAGAGAGTGCTCATTCTCTTGAAAACCGGAGATGTTTTGAGTTTTGATGATTTGTTTGATTTAACTGCAAGCATTCCGTGGGAGGAGTTGCTTCCTGCCGATGCGGAATTTCCGGTGAAAGGAAGTAGTCTTTCTAGTAAACTTTCCAGTGTCCCCGCATGTCAAAGCATTGTCAAAAAAGCGATAGTGGAACGGTTGCGAAAGGGACATCGTGTGCAGACACTGCCGGAAACAGGTGCTCTTTACAAAATCCGTTTTTCCATTCGCAAGAATAAGGCGGAAATTTTGTTGGATACTTCTGGAGATGGTTTGCATAAGCGCGGTTATCGCCGCAATAGTACACTGGCTCCTATCAAAGAAACGCTTGCCAGTGCAATCGTAGATTTAGGAAGGATTTATCCAGATACCATGGCACAGGATCCGTTTTGTGGGTCCGGTACACTGATGATTGAAGCAGCAATGAAGGCGATGAATTTGGCGCCTGGGTTGCGCAGACGTTTTGCGGCAGAACAATATGCATTCATTTCGAAAAAAGCTTGGGCGCATCAGAGAGAAAAGGCGCTCAGTGAGATTCGGAAGGATTGCACATTTGAAGGAATTGGATTTGATATCGATCCGTTGGCGGTACAGTTGGCATCTGCAAATGCAAAGCTGGCGGGTGTAGAAAAGCATTGCCGCTTTTTTGAAGCAGATGTGAAAAATTTTGCTCCGGCAAAAGGCAGTATGATTTTTACAAACCCGCCTTACGGGGAACGTTTGGGAGATTTACAACAGGCGGCGGAGCTGGAACGAATTCTTGGCCAGCGCTTGGAAGAGAATCCGGTTCGGGGCGCTTATATTATTACCGCGGATGCGGATTTTGAAACGCATTTTGGCAAAAAAGCAAAGCGGCGCCGCAAATTGTACAATGGTATGATACCTTGTCAGGTATATATGTATTTTTGAGGAGGGGTCAACTGTGAATTATTGCATTTATTGTGGATTCCCATTAAAAGACGGAAATTCAAAGTGTCCGCGTTGTGGTAGGGATTTGCCCGTGGATCAAGTGGAGCCTGCGGAAACAAGTCAGTCCGATGCAGCAACTGCGCCGGTGAGTCCGAATGCAGAAACATCACCGGTGGAAACAGCGCCGCAGTATTCACAGCCATCCGTTCAACAAGTGCCGCCTGAAAATGGCGCACAGTATGCGCATAACCCAAATCCGAACGGCCCGTCTCAGTATATGCCGGGCGGATATTTTCCGCAGAACTATGGCAATGGAGCGGGTTACTCGAACTATGCATTTTGTGAAGGCCCGGAGATGTTAAGTGTCGGCACAATCGTGGGAATGCTTGTCTTAGGGCATATTCCACTGGTTGGCTGGATTATAATGTTGATTTGGGGCTTTGAACGCTCTTCACGCCCAAATCGTCGGAATTTGGCCCGGGGAATTCTAATCGCAAAGTTGATTGAATGGGCAGTAGCAATTCTTTTGTGGGCTTTGATGATAATGATTTTGGGTTATAGTTTTGCAAATTCTTACTACTACTATTAATGCACGTTGAGTAAAGCTGTATCTGAATAAAAAGGCGCAAATGGTTAAACCATTTGCGCCTTTTTACTATATAGAGTTCTGGAGAGTTCAAAAAATAGAACACGGTATAGCCGAAGCTATACCGTGTTTTGCAATAAATGATCGATGTGATGAGAATTAGAATCAAAGAGTCTTATCTGTCATAAGACTGCAAACCGTATTGGCATAAGCCACAGGATCCTCCAGCGTTAATCCTTCGATTAGCAAAGCCTGATCGTATAAAAGTTCGCTGTACATGGCGAGCTTCTCTTTATTGCCATCACTCATCAGTTTTTGAAGTGTTGCAAATACAGGATGCTCACCATTGATCTCCAAAACTTTTTGACTTTTGACCTTTTCTTGGGTGGGCATATTGTTCAGGACCTTTTCCATTTCAATGGAAAGAGGGCCGCTGCTGGAAAGGCATACAGGATGGCTTACAAGGCGCTGAGACAGACGTACCTCACAAACCTTGTCTCCCAGAGCATCTTTCATGGCAGTGAAAAGATCTTTGTTCTCTTCATTTTTAGCCTTGATTTCTTCTTGCTCGCTCTCGCTTTCCAAGCCCAAATCGTCGCCAGAAATATTTCTGAATTCTTTTTTATCGTACTCCCGAATCATCTGAAGAGCAAATTCATCTACATCGTCAGTCAAATAGAGAATGTCGAAGCCCTTGGAGAGGATCCGTTCGGTTGCGGGAAGCTTTGCCAGTTTTTCGCAGCTTTCGCCGGCCGCATAATAGATATATTTCTGTTCTTCCGGCATAGAGTCTACATATTCACGCAGCGTTGTATATTTTTCATTTTTAGCGCTGTGGAACAGCAAAAGATCCTGCAGTTGCTCTTTATTGGCACCATAGCCTGCATAGCAACCAAGCTTAAGTTGCAGACCAAAATTTTTAAAGAATTCCTCGTATTTATCACGATCGTTTTTCAACCATGCAGAAAGTTCATTTTTGATTTTGCGCTCGAGAGTCGTTTTAATCAGCTTTAGCTGGCTGTCATGTTGAAGCATTTCACGACTGATGTTCAAGCTCAAATCCTGGCTGTCTACAAGTCCTTTTACGAAACTGAAATGATCCGGCAATAAATCGCCGCATTTATCCATGATCAAAACGCCGCTCGCATAAAGTTGAAGCCCTTTTTCATATTCTTTGGTGTAATAATTGAAAGGAGCACGGGAAGGAATAAACAGAAGCGCATTGTAGGTTGCGGTACCTTCGGTTTTAGATTGAATCACCTTTGCAGGATCAGACCAATCGTTAAATTTCTGTTTATAGAAAGCTGCGTATTCTTCCTCTTTTACTTCTTTTTTATCCCGCTTCCAGATGGGGACCATGCTGTTTAAGGTCTCGTCTTCGGTGTATTGTTCGTATTCCGGCGTTTTATATTTGCCCTCTGCGTCCTTATCAGACCCTTCAACCATACGGCTCTTTTGACGCAGCATCTTGATTGGATAACGAATATAGTCAGAATATTTTTTAACGATTTCAGCCAGCCGCCAGTCGTCTAAATATTCATCGTAACTTTCTTCGCCTTCATTCTCCTTGATTACGAGGATGACGTCTGTACCTGCAGTGGCTTTTTCACAGGAAGTAAGGGTGTATCCCTCAGCTCCCTTGGATTCCCATTTCCATGCCTCTTGTGTCCCAAACGCGCGGCTGATCACCGTTACTTTGCTTGCGACCATGAATGCGGAGTAAAATCCTACACCAAATTGACCAATGATATCGACGTTGTTGTTGGCGTCGTTGTTTTGTTTAAAATCCAAACTTCCGCTTTTGGCAATCGTTCCAAGATTTTGTTCCAAATCTTCCTTGGTCATGCCAATGCCGTTGTCCGAGATGGTCAGTGTACGGTTTTCTTTGTTCGGCGTAATCCGAATAAGAAAGTCCTCTTTTTTAAGAGCTACACTGTCATCGGTAAGACTACGAAAATACAGTTTATCGATGGCGTCGCTGGCGTTACTGATCAATTCACGCAGAAAAATTTCTTTATGCGTGTAAATGGAATTGATCATTAAATCAAGCAGTCGCTTGGATTCGGCTTTAAATTGTTTTATGGCCATAAAAAATACGCCTCCTAGATATTAGCACTCTTTACCTGTGAGTGCTAATTAATAATACCGCAATCGATGAAAAACTGCAAGCGTTTTTATGAAATTTAAAAAATTCTTCATAAAAGGTAGCAAAAGCCAAGGCCAGCAACCAGGCATTTCAGCAAAAATACTTGCTTAAAACAATGCAATGCGGTATTATATATAGTACATAAACTTAGGAAAAGGCGGTGTTTTTGTGCCGAATCCCAATATAGATTTTTTCTCCGGTGAACCGGAGAATGGTACAGGTGCTAACGGCAACGATAAACCGACGGATAGTACATTTGCAGGTATGCAAGAGCTGAATCTGTTCGATGACGCACCTCAGACAGAACAAGGTGTTAGTGACGCCACACAGGTATTCAGCGTAAATCAGCCTAAATCGGCCCAGCCTGTTGTTTCCAACGAGGTAAAGGATAAGAATAAGGAAAAAAATATTGGCGAGATGGTCTTCCAAAGTTTATTTGCGGAAGAAGAATCCTCTCAACCAGTTGCAGAGGATGCGATTCCCTTGGATTTCGCGCAACCGAGTGAGCCAACACAGGTGGTGGAGCCTGAGGCAACTGAGCAGGAACCCATTGCGGTAGAGATTCCTCAAACGGTTTCGGCCCCGGCCAAACCCACTGGTTCTGTGCCGGTCTTTAATTCGACGAATCGGCAAGAGCCGCTTCGTCGTCAGGTGAAAGCCAAACCAATTGATTGGAATTTGGATCATTTCCGTCAGGCGCAGTCTCAGCCGGCGGTGGCAGTACCCCCTCAACCTTCCCAGCCGGTACAACAGCCGGCCATGACCAGTGCGCCCATCGAACCAGTGCAAACGCAGCCGGTTCAACCCCAAGAAAACCCTGCATGGAAGCAATTGTTGGATCAGGCCATTGCAGAACAAAAGGGAACTCCGGCTCAATCGGATGGAGAGGCGGCTACCCGCGTATTCGATCCAATGAGCGTTGCGCAGCCAGAGCCGCAGCCAATGGCGCCGGTTCAGCCCGTTACATTTGAAGAACAGACGGAACTCAATAAAACTGCGGCGTTTGATTTTGATGCGCAGCCTCCTCTGCAAGAGGAACCCAAAGCAGAGAATCCTGTGATTTCTCAGACGATTCCTTTGGATTTTGAACAGCCCAAAGAACCAGAAGTGCAGCCAATTGCCTTTGATACACCTTTGGAACCTATCGGGGAACCTCAGAAAGATGATTTGGGCGGAATGCCTTCCATTGATTTCAGCGCATTTGATCAGGCTGTTTCTGCCGCGAGTGAAGCTGAATATGGAGCTGAGCCTCAAAACGGTAAAGAAGATGTTTTTGCGGACCTCTATGATGGGGATCCGGATTATGAGTCTTATTACGACGATGACGAGGAAGAAGAGGAACGGCCTAAACGTTCTCGCAAGGGTGGTTCAGATGGCGGAAAGGGCGGAAATAAGTTGCCGCTGTTCATTGGAATTGCTCTTGTCGTGTTGGTGTTGGTCGTACTTTTGTTTACAAAGCTTTTAGGCGGCGATAAAGAGTCTTCTTCACAAAGCTCTTCGCTCAGTTCCGGAACATCAGATCTTTCTGGAGTGAGCTCAGATGTTTCAACTCCGGCCGAACCGGCGGTAGAGGCCATTCCCAAAGATGAGTGGTATATGCGGCTGGTCAATCGTGACAATTTGCTGACCAAAGAAGAGGCCGATGCGATTTCTACCACGGATGTAGGCGGTGTGCCAGTGGACAGCCGTGTTGCCGAAGCGTTCAACCAATTGATTGCGGCCGCTAAGGATGCGGGATACACGCTGACCATGAAAGCCGGCTACCGCACATATGATGCACAAAATACCAACTACAATGCTGGATATACCGATTGCCCTGCAGGAGCTTCGGAACACAATTTGGGCTTATCTGCGGATTTGTTTACAGGTACAGTTTCCAGTTACGACGATGCAGCTTATCGTGCGAGCAACGAGTATAAGTGGCTTCAGGAAAATGCGGCCAATTATGGATTTATTGAGCGTTATCCGGAAGGCAGCAAGGACAAAACGGGCTTTGATCCGGAACCTTGGCATTGGCGCTATGTCGGTGTTGACCAAGCTCAGAAAATCAAGGCCAGCGGTCTGACTTTTGAGGAATACCTTGCGCAGGATTCTTCTGCGGCTCCGTCTACGGATGCTACTTCATCGGATGCTTCTTCCGCGGCTTAATTTGTTTTCAATTGGAGCCCTCTGCTTGAGTAGAGGGCTCTTTTGTTTATAAGCAATCGTCAGTAAAGGCAACGTTGGGTTATGCGGGGTGCACATAGGGAAAATTGACATGTTAGGCAAAGGGACTGAGCGGGTTAGAGCGCGCTCAGTCTTTTTTTAATGCTTAAATCAAAAGTGAAATTTGGCATGTTTCCGCATTTTTTCGAGGAAAAGTACTTCCGGTTGCATAAATGTAGTGTTATAATAGAAAAGCCGACCGACCGGTCGGTCGATTTTTGTCAACGCCGCTCGTTCGGCAGGGAGGTATTTATGCTGTCTCATTACAGCGTCAAAAAGCCGTTTACGGTTTTGGTGGCAGTAGTATTGGTACTTGTTTTAGGTGTGGTATCCTTTATGGGAATGACCACAGATCTTTTGCCGAGTATTGAACTGCCCTATGTGATGGTAGTTACCACATACGCCGGAGCAAGTCCGGAGAAAATTGAAATGACTGTAACGAAACCACTGGAATCTGTTTTGGGAACCACGGGTGGAGTCAAGAATGTGCAATCCATATCCAGCGAAAATTCCAGCCTGGTAATTTTGGAATTTGAGCAGGGGACCAATATGGATTCGGCAATGATTGAATTGTCAAGCAATGTCGATTTGGTCAAGGCACAGTTGGATGATGCAGTTGGTACACCCATGCTGCTGCAAATCAGTCCAGATATGCTTCCCGTTATGATCGCCAGTGTAGACGTCAATGGAATGGATGTAGCTGCGGTATCGGATTACGCACAGGAAGAAATCATTCCGGAGTTTGAGAGACTGAGCGGAGTCGCCAGCGTAGATGCAACGGGATTGGTAGAACGGCAGGTCTCTGTAACACTGGATCAGGCAAAAATAGATTCTTTGAATGACCGCGTGCTCGCAAACGTTGATGGAGAGCTGGCAGATGCACAGGCTGAATTGCGGGATAGCCAGGCTCAATTAAATAGTGGAAAGGCACAACTTGAACAGGGAAAACAGGCGTTGAATGAAAAGAAAGACTCTACCTTGGACCAGTTGGCAGATGCTAGTGCACAGGTGGACAGTGCATCTGCACAAGTATCGGCGCTGCTCAGTGAAGAGACCTCTTTGACGGCTAGTCAAAAGGCTTTTGAAGCAGAAAAACAGGGATATCAGCAGGCGCTGGACGGTTGGAACGCGATCAACAATGGTTTGTCTAGTGCGAAACAGAGTGCGCAACAAAAGATTGTAGATCAGATAAATCAGGTAGCGTCTGAGTGGGGAATTCAAGTTGGAACTTTTGAGGACGTTCTCGCGCTGTTGGATAATCCCATGGTTCCCATTCCCGAGGATATTGCGCAATCGATACGATCTGTAAGAGATATGCCGTCCAGTGCAGAAGAGCTGCTGGCAATGGATGCAGAGAGTTTTGAAGCTTTTCGGCAGCAGGCGGCATCCATGGGAATTTCTCAGATATCTGATTTAACGCAAGATCGTTTGCAGCAATTAAAGGGGGCTGCCGATAAGGCTCCTTCTCGTATTGCGGAAATTGATGTGGAACTTTCTAATATTTCCACTCGGTTAGCAACGGTCCAGGCGATGAAACCTCAATTAGAGGAGGCTTTGAAAAAGGCTCAGGAAGGTTACGCGGCACTGGAAAGCGGCAAAATGACTGCGGTCAATGAACTGACAAAGGGAGAAATTACATTATCCAATACAGAGAGTCAATTGGCGCAGGCACAAGAACAATTAGAAGCTGCACAAGAGCAGTTCGAACAGGCACGAGATCAGGCCTATAAACAGGCGGATTTATCGGGTGTCTTGACGCAAGAAATGTTGGCCAATATTTTGATGGCTCAGAATTTTAATATGCCGGCAGGATATATCACCGAATCAGGAGAACAGTATCTGGTCAAGGTGGGCGATAATTTTCAGAGTGTGGATGAGCTGAAGGACACAGTCCTGATGCACTTGGATGTGGACGGCATCGGAGATGTGCGGCTGAGCGATGTTGCCAACGTAGAATTGACCGATAATGCCGGCGACAGCTATGCTAAGGTGAACGGAAACGATGGCGTTGTATTGAGTTTTCAAAAACAGAGCACAGCTTCTACAGCAGATGTATCCGGAAAAATTAACGATGCCATTGAAACCTTGCAGAAAGAGAATCCAGACTTGCATATTACCCCTCTTATGGACCAGGGGGATTACATCGACATGGTTGTAAACAGTGTTCTGTCCAATCTGTTGTGGGGCGGACTGCTGGCGATTTTGATTTTGATTCTTTTCCTTCGAGATGTCCGGCCCACGTTAATTGTTGCGTGTAGCATTCCTTTTAGCTTGATGTGCGCCATCACCTTAATGTATTTTTCGGGTGTTACTTTGAACTTGATTAGCTTATCCGGATTGGCATTGGGTGTTGGCATGCTAGTGGATAACAGCATCGTAGTCATTGAAAATATCTATCGGTTGCGCAGCGAGGGGATTCCGGCCACAAAGGCGGCGGTTCGGGGCGCAACTCAGGTAGCGGGAGCCATTTTTGCTTCCACGTTAACTACTATTTGTGTTTTCCTGCCCATTGTATTTACGCAAGGACTTTCCCGTGAGTTGTTTACGGATATGGGGCTGACCATCGCCTACTCGCTTTTGGCGAGCTTGGTAGTGGCCTTGACACTGGTTCCGGCAATGGGGGCAACGGTTCTACGTGATTCCACCCAGAAGGAACACAAACTATTTGACGGATTTGTCAATAAATATGAGAGAGTCCTTCGCTGGGCACTGCGGCGTAAGATGCCGGTGTTGGGGGGCGCGCTGGCTCTTCTGGTTTTCAGCGGAGTGATGGTTACTCAGATGGGAACGGCGTTTATTCCCAGTATGGACAGTCCGCAGATGTCGGCTACGCTTACGATGCCGGAGCAGTCTACTCAACAGGAAACCTATGCGATGGCAGATGAAGTAATGGCACGTATGACTCAGGTAGAAGGTGTGGAAACCGTGGGTGCCATGCAGGGTACGGGCACAAGCAGCATGCTGGGCGGCGGTTCTTCTGGCGGCATTCAGTTTTATATCCTTTTGTCGGATGATCGCAAAGTTACCAATGTGGATGTGAAAAACGAAATTGAACAGGCGGTTGAGGATCTGAATTGTACAGTGGATGTCACCGAATCGACAATGGACATGTCTATGCTTGGTGGTTCCGGGCTGGAATTGGTCATCACTGGTCAAGATTTGGATGAGATGAACTCTATCGCGGAAGATTTACGGGAGATTTTGAGGCAAACAGAAGGTGTTGTAGATATTTCGGAGAAGGATGTGACGGGAAATCCGGAAACACGCATTACCGTCGATAAAGAGAAGGCTATGCAGTATGGTTTGACTGTGGCACAGATTTATAGTGAACTTGCGACAGCACTTCAGAGTGAGACGAATGCGACGACACTTACAATTGGAACAGACAATGTACCGGTTGTGATCATTCAAGACAGTTCGGCCATTCCACAAAGAGACAGCATCATGCAATATACTTTTACGGTTACCGGACAAGACGGTGAAGAAAAAAGTGTTGCGCTGAGCGAGATTGCCACAAAAACAGAAACGGACAGTGTTCCGTCCATTCATCGTGAAAACAATGTTCGTACAATGTCTGTAACGGCTGGAATAGACGAAGAACACAACATTGGACTGGTCAGTCGTGAAATTCGCGACAAGTTGGATGGATATGCGTTGCCGGAAGGATATGATGTTTCCATTTCCGGAGAAAGCGAGAGTATCAACAGTGCAATGTTTGATCTTGTCAAAATGTTGGCATTGGCTATTGTGTTTATTTATTTGATCATGGTGGCCCAGTTCCAAAGTTTGATGAGTCCATTTATTGTAATGTTCACCATTCCGTTGGCCTTTACCGGAGGGTTATTAGCCCTTTTGATTACCGGAAAGGAATTGTCCATCATCGCCATGCTAGGCTTTTTGGTTTTGTCCGGTGTGGTGGTCAACAATGGTATCGTGTTTGTGGATAGCATCAATCAGCTCCGGTTGGAGGGAATGTCTCGTCGAGAGGCCATTGTTAAAACTGGACGCACCCGTATTCGTCCGGTTTTGATGACCGCGTTGACTACGATTTTTGCAATGTCCACGATGGCTTTGGGAATTGGACAGGGTGCAGAGATGACTCAGCCGATGGCCATTGTAACCATTGGCGGATTGAGCTATGCAACACTTTTGACATTGGTAATTGTACCGATTCTCTACGATATCATGATGAAACGTCCATTGCATAATCCGCAGCTTGATGATGCAGCGGAGGATGCAGCTCGTGAGGTAAACGGTCTTTAGGAGGAAGCAAAATGCAAAACCGGAGAACTCAGCGGGAAGAACAGATTTATGAAAGTGTGCTTCGCCTCTGGACCCAGCGAGGCGATTTGCACACAATTACAGTGCAGCAGATTGCAGATGAGGCCGGCATTGGCAAAGGCACAATATATGAATACTTTTCTTCACGAGAGGAAATTTTTGCAAAGGCATTTGCATATCGTATGGAAAACGAGTTTTCACTTTTGGAAAATGCGATGAAAGCACAAGAGAATGTGGATGGCCAATTACGTGTTCTCTTGCGTGCGGCAGACCGTGTTATAGAAATGCAGAGTGTAGGCATGCAGGTATTAACGGTTTGTTTGAATGGGAAAAATAAGCTTGAAAATCTTTGCGGACAAATGGAATGCGGATATTCCCGGAAAATTGAGAAGCTGCTGGAACAGCTTGTTCATAAGGGAATGGAAGAAGGTGTTTTTGCTCGTTCTCTCAAAATGCGTTATGCTGTGCTGGCCTTGCTCAGTGGATTGTCAGGATATGTTTCTTATCGTCGAACACATCCCGATGAGTTGGAGCTAGAACAGGAAACACTCCAAATTTTGTATCGAGCATTAAATTAGATTTTATGCTTTTGTAACTTTTATGCGGAGCATTTTGACCAAATATTGAACGCTGTTTTTGTCGAGTTTGTTTAAGGGTGCCAAATTAATGTTAAGGCGATTGACAAAGCAAAAGGATTGGGTATAGTCTTTTTTATAAGGGAGGTATGACTCAATGAAAGAAGTCGGAAGCAAAAAGCCTGTTTCGAATACATGCTATACCATCGCAGCAAAAGACGGACGTGTACTGGAAGTAGCAAATTTTGATCATGCCAGCGGAGCGGCTGTGCAGTTGTGGGAAAACGCCGGAGTCGATAGTCAGAAATGGCTGGTCGTAGAAGTGGCTGATGGCGTGTACAAAGTGGAAAACAAACTGACTGGAAAAGTGCTGGATGTGGCTTCTGCGGGAACAGAGAATGGCTGCTGGGTGCATCAGTGGGATTATATTGGAAAAGACAATCAACTGTGGCAGTTTGTAGCCGTGCGTGGCGGATATAAAATTGTTTCAAAAGCATCCGGAAAAGTATTGGACATTGTAGATATGAGCACTGAAAATGGTGCGCGTGTTCAAATTTGGGAAGATGTAGACGGACAGAACCAGATTTGGAAATTGACCGAAGAAAAACAACCCAAGAAAGCGGCAAAGTCCGCCGAGAAGAAACCCGCTGCTCAGAAACGTACCGTAAAGAAATCTGTTGCGGCACAGCCGATGAAGGAATCTGTTGAGAAAAAGGAAGAAGAGATTTTGAAGGCTGCTTTGCAATCTAAAAAAGTGACTAGCGAAAAAAAGCCAGTTGAGCCGGCTAAGAAGCCAGTACAAGAGAAAACGACCGTAGCGAAACGCGGAAAGCGTTCCAAACAGAGCAAATAATTTTCTGCGTGCCCTCTCATGCTCGTTTCTGTGCATGAGAGGGCTTTTTATACAAAAGACAGACAGAGGCTTCGAATTCTTTTAAAAAATAGATAAAAATTGACGTATTTAGGAAAGAATACTCGTCTAATAGTATGAGGACGAGGAGGATGCGGCGCATGAATTGTAAAATTGTGATTCCGGCTTATGAGCCGGACGAGCGAATGATCCACTACGTAGAAGAGATGAAGAAAGCGAATCTTCCACTTCCGTTGGTGGTGGATGACGGTAGTGGTCCCAACTGGGAACCATTGTTTGCACAGCTCAAAGCAATGGGATGCGAAGTATTAACACACCCAGTCAATCGGGGAAAAGGTGCGGCCTTAAAGACAGCGATTCGTCATGTTTTGGAACACACCGAGCAGACGCCAAGTGTAATTACCGTAGATTGTGATGGACAACATACGGTAAAGGATGTAAAGGCAGTTTGGAACGCTTTGGCGGCACATCCTGATACACTGGTATTAGGATGTCGCAATTTTGATGAGAACACGCCGGGTCGCAGCGCAATAGGCAATAAGGTTATGTCTTGGGCGATGCGGTTTGTCTACGGCATTGACCTTCAGGATACCCAGACGGGCTTGCGCGGGCTTCCGGCCAATTTCCTTCCGGATTTGGCTGAATTGAAAGGTGACCGTTATGAGTATGAGTTAAATATGCTGGTGCTTGCTCGGCAAAAAGCACTTTCTTTTACGATTGTGCCCATTGAGACCGTTTATTTTGAAAACAATGCGGGAAGCCATTTTCGAACAATTCGAGATGCTTTGCCCATTTTGGGGCGAATTTTGAGCGGTGTCTTTCAATACAGTGCCGCTGCTGCGATTTCCGTTGTAGTGGATGTGTTCCTTTATTGCATATTCGTAAAATGGATTTTGGCGGGACTTCCACTGGCGGCTCGTTTGGCATTGGCTGCTTCTTTGGCTAGAACCTCTTCTTCGGTCGTCAATTATTTGTGCAATCGACAATTGCCTTATGTACAGGACAAATCTTTTAGCGGTTCTTTGCCTCGTTACTATTTGCTATGGGCTTTTCAGTTGGCAGCCAGTATTGGCGGTGCTTATTTTATGTGTGCGTTTACACATATGGATGAAATGGTGTCCAAACTGTTGGTGGACATCGTTCTGGCTATTATTAGCTATCAAATCCAACTGCATTGGGTCTTTGCCAAAAAAGCACCTAAAGAGCCTAAGTGGAATGCTTTTGGACGCTTTGCCAAAAGAGTTGTTCGTTTGTGCATGTTCGGCTGGAAATGCGAAGGAAACTTGCCACAGGCGCCTGCCGTTTATGTTGTCCACCATCAAAATTTGTATGGTCCGATTCATACGGTTGCGCAGCTAAAGGAAAATGTACATATTTGGGCATTGCATGTGTTTTGTGACCGAACGGAGTGTTTCAATCAGTATTATCGTTATACCTTTACAAAACGTTTCGGGTGGTCCAAACCAATTGCGTTTTTGGTTGCAGGTGTTTTGTCATTGTTCGTTCCTTTGTTGATGCAAGGAATCGGCGCGGTACCGGTTTATCGTGAAAGTGCGGCAGTGCGCAGAACTTTGCGCCAGTCGGAAAAGCTTCTTTTATCTGGCAAAAGTGTGGTCATTTGTCCAGATGTGGATTATTCGAATAGCGGTTCTACGATGGGAGATACATACAACGGCTTTTTGGCGTTGGATAAGTATTATCGTGCGGCTACTGGAAAGCCATTGGCGTTTATTCCGGTACATTGCAGCTCGACGCGCAAGCGTGTGTGTTTGGGAGAAGCGGTGTATTGTGATGGACTCTCCCGACAAGATCGGCAGAAGGCAGCACAAATTCTTGCGAAAAGAGTAAATGAAATGGTATGCACCAGCGGTGACATGGAAACCAGTGTTCATCCCAATAAAGAGAACGCGGAAATTCTAGAATAATAAAACACCCTGTTTTGGCCTTACCAAAACAGGGTGTTTTATTTTATACATATTTTGCCTCTAGCTCCAATAAAAACCGTTTGCAATATAATCCACCTGCATATCCAGTCAGCTTTCCATTGGAACCAATGACTCTGTGACAGGGAATTAAAATGGGAATGGGGTTGACATGATTGGCCATACCAACTGCGCGAAAGGCCCGCGGTTTCCCTACGGCCGCAGCTTGCTGTGCATAACTGCGAGTCTCTCCATAAGGAATCGAGAGCAAAGCATTCCAACAAGCAACTTGAAAGGGAGTTCCGCACGGCGCAAGAGGAATTTCGAAATGTTTGCGGTGTCCTGAAAAATATTCCGATAGTTGAACGCCCACATCCTTTAGCAAGGGAGTTGAACGAATTTGAGAACCATCGGGGATATCACCAAAACGCAAAAAACAAATGCTGCCGTTGTTTTCTCCAACGACAAGAGGGCCAACCGGACTGGAGAAAGTTTGAATGTAGATGTCCCTCATCATAAATCAAACAGAAGAGTGCAATAATCAGGAATCGGCCAATGAGCCTGCGGCACCTGTGTTTCCAATTCATCGGCGGCACTGCGCAGCGCTGCCATTTCGTTGTGGGCAAGTTCACGGCAACGCTCTGCACGAGCACGCTCTCCCAAATGGCTGGAGTCCAGTTCCGCCAGTGCGCGGCGAAGGGCCTCCAATGCACCCACTGTGCGGTCGATGGTCACGCACAGTTTTTCGATGCTAGCTTTGGCGCTGGCGCAGGCAAAACCATTTTGCTCGGTATAATATTCGGCGCGGCTCAGGCTGGAAAGATATTCATAGCCCGCAGGAACGATATGACGTCCCACCATGGATACCATAGTCGATGCATCAATGTGGATGTGCTTTGCATAGTCTTCCAGCATAATTTCATAGCGGGCATGGCATTCGGTATTTGTGAATACCTTCGTCCTCTGGAACATTTCCAAATTTTTAGGCTCGATAAACGCATTGGCGGCATCCACCATCGAGGGTAAATTGGGAAGTCCTCTGCGCTCAGCTTCAGCGGCCCACTCAGCGCTGTAGTTGTTTCCGTTAAAGATTACGCGGCTGTGGTCACGCCAGGTTTCCGCAATGATTTCGTGCACTACGGCATGAACGTCCAATGCACCTTCCAGTTTATCGGCAAAGTCATGGAATACATCAGCAACGATGGCGTTCGTTACGGCATTGGCTAAGCCGATGCTCTGACTGGAACCGACCATCCGGAATTCAAACTTATTGCCGGTAAAGGCAAAGGGAGATGTACGATTTCGATCGGAATCATCCAGTGCCAGCAAGGGAAGGCTTTTAACACCTGTGTGCAATTCGCCTCGGGCGGCCTTTTCAAACGTGTGACCTTCTGCCAACTCTTTCAGCAAGTTGGTGATGGTATTCCCCAAGAATACGCTGACAATTGCAGGAGGCGCTTCGTTTCCGCCCAAGCGAGCCTCATTCCCAGGGCATGCAGCGGACATGCGCAGCAAATCGGCATATTTATCTACGGCAGTAATTACTGCACATAAGCTCACTAAGAAAATAAGATTTTTTTCGGGCTCATCGCCGGGATCCAATAAATTACGCCCGTTGCTTGTCACAATGCTCCAGTTGTTATGCTTACCAGATCCATTAATTCCCGCAAACGGTTTTTCATCCAGCAGGCAAGCGAAGCCATGCCGCAGTGCTACTTTTCTCATGAGTTCCATCATGATTTGGTTGTGATCGCACGCAATGTTGGCTGTGGCAAACACACTGGCAAGCTCATATTGTCCCGGTGCCACTTCGTTGTGCTCCGTTTTGGCGGGAACACCCAGACGCCAGAGTTCTTCGTCCAGTTCACGCATAAAGGCGCGGACGCGTTCGTTGATGCTGCCATAATAATGATCTTCCAGTTCTTGACCTTTGGGCGGCAGTGCTCCCAGCAGTGTATGTCCTGCTACCTTCAAATCCAAACGCTGATCGAAAAGATCCTTATCTACAAGAAAATATTCCTGTTCTGCACCAACCGTCGGCTGTACGGAAACGCTCTCTGTATCGCCCAGTGCTCGAAGGATACGCAAAGCCTGTTTGTTCAAGACCTGCATACTGCGGAGAACAGGGGTCTTTTGATCCAGAGCCTCTCCGGTGTAAGCACAAAAGGCAGTGGGAATGTACAACGTCGTACCAAGGACAAACGCAGGAGAGGTCGGATCCCATGCGGTATATCCACGTGCCTCAAAGGTGGCACGCAAACCACCAGAAGGGAAACTAGAGGCATCGCTTTCTCCCTTAGCCAACATTTTCCCGGAAAAACGCATAATGGGCTCGCCTTCGCGCACTCCATCAATAAAACTGTCGTGCTTGCCGGATCCGGTACCCGTCATAGGGCTGAACCAGTGAATGTAATGAGTTGCACCTAGTTCGATGGCCCAATCCTTCATAGCACCAGCAACGACATCCGCAACTTGCGGATCCCATGCTTGGTTTTCGTCGCGAATTTTTCGTAAACAGTCATACACGTTTTGCGGCAGTCGCTCTTGCATGGTGCGATCATCGAACAAGTGACTTCCGAATAGGCTGAACGTATCCTTTTCCAATCTGTTTCCCTCTCTCTTTCCGCTAGCGCTCTAAGCGTGGCAAGTTGCTTTACACGAAAAATATTTTACCATGATACACGCGACCGTACAAGTGAAAAATGCGGTCCGAAAAGTTGAGAGAAATGGACGGAATGCACATAAAAAGCATATAATGATATAATTGGATTTGCAAAGAGGGCGTTTTGTTTGAATTTATATAAAAAATGGGGAAATCGTTTTGCCAGCGCGCATTGGCGGTCAGTAGTCAGTGGACTTTTTGTTTTCGCCTATGTTTTGTGGGACGAATTTATTGTGTCCGTTGGACTTGGATTGGGATGGACAGTATCAAAGGTACTGTTTGCATTGAGTGGCGGTGCATTTCTTTACGTGATAGGAACCTTGTTTTCTAAGACGAAGACAGCGTACCGCTTGCAAAGCGTCTGCTGCATGGGCATTAGTATGATTTATCTGTCCCAGAGTCTGTACTGGTGCATTTTTAAGACACCTTATTATTTAAAATCAATCTCAGGGCTTGGAAAGGCCGTCGAGTTTTCTCAGGTGGCCTTAAAGGCGGCCGCAGAAAATGTACCGCTTATACTTGGCTTTTTGACGCAAATATTGATCTTGTTTACATGGTACCGAAGATGGATGTTAAGCAGCGTTCGCCCGTTGATGCGTGCTCCGGCCGCCTTGGCGGGGGTATGGTTGTGCGCTTGCGCGCTTTGTATTAGTTTAGCGGACACAAAAGGGGCGGTGAGCCCAAGAGCACAGCTCCTCAACGGATTTGTACCTGCCGCTTCCGTAAAAACGTTTGGCTTTCTTCCTACGATGCTTTTGGATGTTAAGTACAATTGTTTAGGATTAAATAATCAATTGGATCGTCCGCAAATTCCGACGTCTGTGGAAGTTCTGGATCCAGAACCTCAAGAAGAGGAAAAAAACGAATCGCAAGTGGTACAGGAACAAAAGAAAAATATATTAGACATTGATTTTGAGACACCGGAAACGAATGCTGTACTACGGGATATGAATGCCTTCTTTTCGTCTCGCACGCCTACATCCCAAAATGATTATACGGGTCTATTTAAGGGGAAAAATCTAATTCTGCTCACTTGTGAAGGCTTTTCCGAAGCATTAATCGATGAGGAACGAACGCCTACTTTGTACAAACTTTTTACAGAAGGGTTTCGATTCCATCATTTTTATACGCCGATTTGGGGTGTCAGTACATCCGATGGAGAATTTGTAGCAACGACTGGATTGCTCCCCAAAACAGGTGTTTGGAGCTATACAGAAATTGCAGACAATGCCATGCCTTTTGCGCTGGGAAATCAATTTGGAGAAGAAGGAATTTGCGCATTTGCATTTCACGGACATGATTATACCTATTACAATCGGGATAAATCTTATCCGGCCATGGGCTATGTGTATTATGGTCAGGGCGGTGGTTTGAATCTGACAAACCAATGGCCTGAGTCGGATGTGGAAATGATAGAACAGAGTTTTCCGTTTTATGCACAAAAAAATCGTTTTCATGTGTATTATATGACCATTAGTGGACATTTGGGATATACATTTAACGGCAATAGCATGGCGTCAAAACATGCAAAAGAAGTGGAAACACTTAGCTACGGCGAAGAAGTAAAAGCCTATCTTGCATGTCAATTGGAGCTGGAAAATGCGTTGAAGTTGCTGCTAGAAAAGCTGGACGAGTCGGGACAATTGAACAATACTGTCATCGCATTAAGTGCAGATCACTATCCGTATGGTTTAACAAATGAGCAATACGCCCAGTTGCGTGGGAAAGAAAATTTGGAAGAAACGTTTGAACTTTATGAAAATGCATTTTTACTTTGGACGCCCGGAATGGAACCGGTGGATGTGGATACTTATTGCTCTAGTTTGGATATTTTACCGACCTTGTCCAATTTGTTTGGCCTTCCTTACGACTCTCGCCTTATGATGGGAACCGATATTTTTTCCGATACAGCACCCATGGTTTTGTTTGCGGATCACAGCTTTATTACCGACCGGTTTCAATACGATGCAAAAACAGGTCAGATCACTTCACATTCGAAAGAGACTGTGTCCCAGGAAGAAATAGAAAGTGCTATTTGGGAAATGGAACAGCGTTTTTTGTATTCGGCGAAAATTATACAAGAAGATTATTACGGCTATTTATTGGAGTCCGGACGAATGACATAGCACAAAAGTTTGCATAGAACCTTTTAAAGAAGTCCTCAATATGGTATACTATAACTACTTATGGGATGAAGGAGTGCGGTTTTTGTATGAACGAGGCAATCACGCAGTTCTACAAGAGTTTAAAAGGAAAAAAAGTGGCTTTTATTGGGGCCGGCGTCAGTCATCGTGAATGTATCAAGATTTTTTCAAATGCAGGCGCACACGTCACTTTGTGCGATAAAAAGACCGATATATCGGCATTTGGCGAATATGGGGATGTATTAAAACAATTGGGTGTGACTCTTTCTCTGGGAGAACATTACTTGGATGGTTTGCAAAACCAGGATATGATTATGCGTACGCCTGGGTTTGAGTTTTACACGCCAGAATTGCAGCAGGCTGCAAAGGATGGGGCTTGTGTGACCAGCGAGATGGAGCTTTTTTTCAAACTCTGTCCTTGCAAAAAGATTGCTGTGACCGGATCGGACGGCAAGACCACAACAACTACTTTGATTGCGGAGATGCTGAAAAAAGCAGGGTATACCGTTCATCTCGGTGGAAATCTTGGCCGAGCGCTTTTGCCCGTGGTGGATCAGATCCAACCGACGGATATAGCTGTGGTGGAACTGTCCAGTTTTCAATTGATCAGCATGCGGCAATCACCTGAGATTGCTGTGGTTACAAATGTGACTCCGAATCACTTGGACCATCATAAAGATATGCAGGAGTACATTGACGCCAAACGGAACATTTTGCTGTATCAGAGCGAGAATGACAAAGCGGTTTTGGGCTATGAAAATGAAGTGACACGTGCCATGGCAGCAGACGTAAAAGGAAGCTATAAATGGTTTACCCGTTTTTCAGTCGTGGACAATGGCAGTTTCCTGCGGGAAGATGGAATGCTTTGTATGGCAGAAGATGGCCGTATTACTCCTATTGTTCGTAAAGAAGATGTAGGGCTTCGCGGTGAGCATAATTTAGAAAATCTTCTGGCAGCAATGGCGGCT